>JAPOZO010000063.1:0-300000 GCA_026706025.1 Candidatus Poribacteria bacterium | reverse complement strand
GAAACGGGATTGACCAAGGGGCATTACCGAGTCCACGTCGAATTGTTGGCGCACCATCAGCAGATAAGATAAAACTCAGTCCCGCCATCGCACCGACACTCACTGCAGCGACAAGCGCGCGTCGCCGAAAATCTTCCTGCAACGCGCTGTCATCCGTCTCCAGTGTGAGATATACCGCTGCAAGCAACGCGCAGAGCGTTAAGGTGAAGAAACCGATCGCAAACGGAAACGGCGCAAGCCAGGCTGATATGAAATTGGTGTCTACCTGTCCGCTTTCCACATCAACGTGAATTGTGCCGGAGGCTACCGCGCCCAACGTAATCCCCAACATCACAGGCGTGATCGCACTTGCAATCGCAAACACCCGACTCCAACGGCGATGTGTTGTATCCGATTGGACATCGTAGGTACGAAATACAAACGCCGAACCGCGCAGCACAATCCCGATAAGCATCAACGTCAGTGGAATGTGTAACGCTGTGCTAATCGCCGCGAACGCGACAGGAAATGCCACGAAAAGCAGCACGACAATCACAATTAGCCAGACGTGATTCGCTTCCCAGATAGGGGCAATGGCTTGTGTGATGAGTGCGCGTTGTGATTTGGCACGCGGACCGGTCGCGAACAGATCCCAGATCCCGCCACCGAAATCCGCGCCACCTGTCAGCATATAGATAATCAAGGAGATAAGCATCACACCCGCAACGCAAAGTTCAAGTGTTAGCATCAGATTTCTCCATTAATAGGACTTACGCATGCTGCTCTTTTGTAGCATAGGAAACCGTTAGTCTCCTGTGTCAAGAGAACATCCGTGTTTTTTCCAAGCACGCTACTTAAACAGTGTGTGCTAAAATCAAAATTGCGTAAGTCCTACATTAATTTCCATCATACAAGCGCGGACTCTGGAAGATTTGACGGCGTAATAGGACAACAACAATAATTGAAAGAAAAATGTAAAGGATAGTAAAACTGACAAAGGGAACAACGAGGTTCGGCATCGGGGTCACCGCATCTGCTGTGCGCATGATATTGTAGATAACCCACGGTTGCCGTCCGACCTCTGTGACTGTCCAACCCGCTTCAATCGCAATAAATCCGAGCGGCGTGCAGAACGTAACGCACCGAAGATACCAGCGTTGGGTTGGTAGACTTTTGTGTTTCCACGCCAACCAGCCTCCAATGATACCGACGGTAATCAAGACGATCCCACACGCGACCATAATCTGAAATGCGAAATGCACGATTGTCACCGGTGGACGATCTTCGCGCGGCACTTCCTTGAGCCCCATGATTTCTGCGTTGAAATCAAAATGTGCAAGGAAGCTGAGTGCTTTCGGAATCTCAAGTGCATACCGAGTTTTCTCGGCATCTTCATCGGGAATACCGCCGATGCGCAAGGGTGCGCCGCGCTCCGTCTCCCATTGTGCTTCCATCGCTGCGAGTTTAATAGGTTGGTATTTTGCGACGCGCTTGGCACTGATGTCGCCCGAAATGGGTTGGAGGAGCGCGAATACAGCCCCCACACTTAAGGCAATAGCAAACGCCCGACGATGGAATAGGTTATCGGGGTCGCGTCTGAGAAAATAGGCGTGGATGCCGGCTACCGCAAAACCGACTGCCAGAAAGGCAGCAATCGTCATGTGAAGTGCTTGGCTGAATGAGGAAGGGTTCAACATTGCCGCAATCGGATCAACGTTTGTCACTTTGCCATCAACAATTGAGAACCCAGTAGGCGTATTCATCCATGCGTTGGCGGTAACAACGAAGATACCGGAAAATGTGCCGCCGAGCAGCACCATCATCCCCGCAAACCAGTGCGCTAATTTGGGGATACGGTCCCAACCGTAGAGGTAAAGTCCTAAGAAGATTGCCTCTAAGAAGAATGCGAACCCTTCCAGCGAAAACGGCATACCGATGATCGGACCGGCGTAAGCCATGAAATTGGGCCACAACAGACCGAGCTCAAAAGACAAAACGGTTCCTGAGACCGCCCCAACAGCGAACATGATAGCCGTGCCTTTCGCCCACTGCTTCGCCAGCGTTAGGTAGACTTCTTCCCGCGTCTTGAGCCACAACCCTTCGGCAATCACCATCAATAGTGGCATGGCTATGCCAACTGCTGCGAAAATGATGTGGAATGCGAGTGACATCGCCATCTGTGCGCGTGCTGCCAACAAATCTGTCATGAGAGTGATCTCCTTCATGCACGAGCTGCACACCAGCGAGTGGCTCCAAGCACCCACCCTATTTATTAACGATAGAGAAGAGACGCATCACACAATCCACGGTTCAAGTCCGAGAAGTTTCTTGCCTAAAGGTGTCAATTCGGCAGTCTTACCCTGGTGATGCTCCTTCTCTTGTTGCTCTTTTCCGAGTCCTGTTAGCCGTTCTCGCCATCCTTTAACACGGCCTTCGCTTGTCGCTGTGCCGCCATCCGGTGCTGGTGACATTGTGATGTACTGTGCCATCCGCGGACGTTCAGCGGAGTTTGGGCTGCTGCCGTGCGGCAATGCGCTATGCCAGATAACCAGATCGCCTGCTTTTCCTGCGACTGGTACCGCTTCTGCTTGGTATTCTCGCACCACCTCCCGTGGGTTGGCATCATCAGGAAGGTCATTCAACCACGATTCCAACTTCCGATGGAAACCGGGAATACAGGTAAACGCGCCTTGATTGCCCGGCGTATCCGCCAGATATAGCACACCCTGCACTTTTAAACGCACCGGCATACTGTCTAACGACATATCCCAATGCAGGTAAGGACCGGTGAACTTCCAATCCGGACGTTCCGGCGGATTCATACTCGCGCGATCGAAACTGACCCAGAGTTTATCGTTTTCCCAAATCTCTGTGAACGCCTGATGAACGCGAGGGTATTGGCGGTTATCCCATAATGCTTGATGCTGATAAATCTCTACCATGATGCTCCGGCGCGGTGGATCGGGATACCAACTGTCCGGATCATCACCATCCATTTCAAGAAAATCCCAGACGGCTTGTTCCGCTGCGCGGCAATTTTCAAGGGGTACCGCTTCTGGCACGACAACATAACCGTTTTCTTCCCAAAATTCTAAGGCTTCTGCATCAAAAACTGGCATGACTTTCTCCTTATCAATTGGATCAATTCCAAGTTGTTCTATGAATAGGACAATGTTCTGATTATCTGAAAATCAATGTAGTGTTAAGAATACCACAAAACGTTAAGAAAATTCAAATTTTTAGACCATAGAAGTCAATTCAGGGATTTTTAGCGGCGTTTGATCGGAATCGAAACTCTGAAAAATTTTCTTGCAATTGACTTAATCCTGTGCTAAAGTACGGACACTTGTGAAGCATATAATTTAGCGAACACTGAGATGTAGGAGAGAGTCCCCAATGCTTAAAGCAGGATTTATCGGTGCAGGTGGACGTAGCCAAGGTGCCCATTACCCAAACGTTAATCGCTTGGAAGATGATGTTGAGATGCTCGGTGCGTGTGAATTAGACGAGTCCAAACTTGCCCAAGTCGCACAAAAATACGAGTTTCCGCACACCTTCACAGACCATCGGAAGATGTTAGATACCTTAGATTTAGATGTTGTCTATTGTGTCATGAACGAGAAGTGGATTTTGCAACCCGCTTTGGACTGTCTGAACGCCGGCAAGCATCTGTTTATTGAAAAACCTCCGGGGGCAAACAGTGATGAAACACAGCAATTACTGGATGCAGCGATTGCGAACGATGTCTACTGCATGGTGGGGTTTCAGCGTAGATACGCCGCCGTCACACGCGAAGCCATGCGGCGCGTTGCAGAGAAGGGCCCCGTTACATTAGCCGTCACCACCTTTAACAAGCAGATGTTGGGCGGGAATCGGGAGTTTACGACAACACTTTGGAACGATGTCTGCCATGTTGTCGATCTACTCCGGTATATGGCAGGTGGTGAACCGGTAGAAGTCACTGCGCATCGCGACACGTTTGGTGCCGAACAACGCAACTTTTACACCGCCTTTGTCCGCTTTGATAACAACGTTACAGGTGTACTTTTTGGGAGTCGCGCGTCGGGCGGACGCGTGCTGCGTTCGGAATTGCACGGTGTCGGCATCGGTTGCTATATGAAGATTCCCGAAGAGATCGAAATTCATGAAGATAACCAGAGAAATGTAATGGGCGGCTGGGAAGTTGATGGCGTTGACGAGCGCGACTCACCGAGTTATGAAGGCGTGCTAACCATGCATCAACACTTCGTTGACAGTGTCCGCAATCGGACAGTCCCGCTCACAGACCTCCGTGATGTTATCCACTCCATTCATCTCGTGGATCAGATTGAAGGACCTTTACCCGATTAATTTGTGTCTGTACTTGGATAAAATATGACGCATTGGAGATCGAATCTATGCTTGATGAACGCCATCTGCAACATCAGATTACTGACGAACAACGCACTCGTTTAAATGAGGACGGGTATTTCACCGTTGAAAACGCGCTGCCGTTAGACCTTGTTGAACGCCTTGAAGCCCGGGTAGATAATATCTATGAGAATCATCTTGATGCTGGCTATGATCCGTATACCAAAAATCAGATGACTGCACACAGCAACTTTTTCTATCCGAATTTCCTCGGCAGAGACCAGATTTTTGTGAATATTTTGGATTGGTATAAAACGTTCCCGAAGGTGTGGGGCATCTTGGGCTGGAATATCTACTCTTACCACAGCCACTTCATTATCACACCGCCACGTCCGGAGGCAGTTCGCGGCAAATCCGCCTCACTGGGTTGGCATCAAGACAGCGGACGCGTTAACATTGAGATCGAAAGCTCACCACGCCCACGCCTCTCCATCAAAGTCGTTTACTGGCTCTCCGACTGCTCCGAAACGGGGCGCGGGAATTTCTATGTCATTCCCGGAAGCCATCTCTGGGATAAACTTGAACGTCCAGCAGATGGATCATTGCCGGAAGGTGCAGTACCAGTCTGTTGCAAACCAGGTGATGCGGTTTTCTTTGACCGCCGGATATGGCACGCCCGCAGCGAAAATGATTCAGACATCACACGTAAAGGTCTCTTTTACGGATATGGCTATCGTTGGTTACGGAGTAAAGACAACATGACCATTCCAGCAGAGATGTTTGAACGGAACGATCCGATTCGACAGCAGCTCCTCGGCGGTGGAACGAATGCAAATGGACATTTTTCACCCAAGGATGCAGATGTCCCTCTGAAAATTTGGCTTGAAGAGCACGGGGCTATCTCGAACTAAGCATAAAAATCGGGGTTACAAACCCCTCCCACAAGAGTGATTGGTGACAAATTGAATGGCTCTGGACGGAACACCAATTCACTTGACACTCGTAAGAAAATAGCGTATAATTTGATTAACTAACGTATTAACGGAGGCATAACGCGATGTTTCAAACGCGACTTAATGTAAGCGTGTTGGCTGTTATCCTCACGACAGTCATTTTGATTGTAGCAGCTTCAGGGGAGAAAGCAGTGAAAACTCCAGACACACTAAAAGTAGGAATGATCGCCCCCGACTTCACATTGAAAGATGAATCGGGTACTGAGCGGCGTCTCAGCGACTACTTAGGAAAAAAGAATATCGTTCTCGCATTTTATCCAAAAGATTTTACGGGTGGCTGAACAGCAGAACTTTGCTCGCTCCGGGATAATTTGAGCGAGATAGAAGCAACCGAGAGTGTCCTTTTCGGTGTTAGTGTTGACGATGTCAAATCACATAAACGGTTCAGAGCAGAACAGAAATTTGGGTTTTCGCTGTTAGCGGACACCGAATTTGAGGTGAGTAAACAGTACAGCGGTGTTATGGAAAGGTTCAACGCCTCAAAACGGACGACTTTCATCATAGATAAAGCGGGATACATCCGCGCCATCGACACAGAAGTTAATGTCAAAACGCACGGTGAAGATGTCGCCGCGCTGCTTAAGAAAGTGCTACCGAAGATAGAAGTTGGGCAATCTGCCCCAGATTTCATCGCAACTGATAGTACAGGCAAAAGTTATCAACTCAGTGGGTTAATCGAGAAAAAGAACGTCGTCTTATCGTTTTACCCGCGCGACTTCGGGCGTGGCTGAACGGCACAAGTTTGCTCGCTCCGTGATGAGTCGAGTAGTTTCGCGAAACATGATGCCCAGATCTTCGGGATCACCCACAATGACGCGGATTCGCGTCAAAAATTTTCGGAAGAAAACCAGTTGAATTTTCCGCTTTTGGTAGACGCTGGACGCAATCTCGCGCTTTTGTACGGCGCGACGGACACGCCAGATGGCAAAATCCAGCGAATGGCGATTATCATTGATAAAACAGGGAAGATCGTAGAAATTGATAAAGCGGTCAACGCCAGTACACACGGAACAGACTTAGTTAACTTCTTTAAAACTTTGGAAACGTCAAATTAATAGATGGTGCGTAGCAATTTATCAACAATTCCGGCAGGCATTGCGTGGGGAATCTCTGTTCTGTTTAGCCCGTTTTTGGTGCCAATCGTCACGGCTGTCAGTGTTGTCCAAAAACATGCGGACCCGCAAAATGTCCTCCGCTGGTTAGTGATTGTCGTGCTATTTGTTACCGTGCTACCACTCCTATCAATAGCACTCATGGTCCGGTTTTCCAAAGTGAGCGACTTACATCTGCAGAACAGAGAGGAACGCCTCCTACCTTTATGTTGTACGCTCATCAGTATGATTGTCGGCACTGTTTTACTGCACCAACTCGGTGCGGCACGTGAAATCGTTTGGGCAGGCGTTGCCTACGTCGCGAATAGTGTTATTTTTTCGGCAATTACCCCGATCTGGAAAATCAGTTTTCACAGCAGCGTTACGACGGGATGTGTTACCGTTCTTGTGATGCTTGTTAACCCGCAGTTCGCGTGGTTATTCTTATTAGTTCCACTGATTTCTTGGGCACGAGTCTACCGCAAACGGCACACGCTCCTTCAAACCGTTGTCGGCGCAGTACTTGCTGTCAGTACCACGGTAATTGTTCTGTATATGGCACAACTTGGCAGTCAAACTTAAAGAACAGCAGTCTGATGGATGAGCAGTTTATATGCCAATCAAACATTTATTTTTCATCCTGACGGTTATTTGCATGCTTTTACTGCCGAGTGCTGTCCGCGCACAACAAGATGAACCGCAAGTCGTGAACATCCCCGATCCGAATTTAGCAGCAGCGATCAAAAACGCGACTGGCGAAAACACAATTACGACGCACACGATGCTGGCTCTGAGGCGTTTATCTGCCAGCCATCACGGGATAGAAGACCTCACCGGACTTGAACACGCACACAACCTCAGAATTTTGCTTCTTCCTGATAACAACATCTCGGACCTATCGCCTCTCGCTGAACTCAAAAACTTGGTTTCTTTGGATCTTCAGAATAACAACATCTCGGATGTCTCCCCCTTGGTCGGGTTAATAAATCTGAAACCGCATGGAGGCTTTTACAGCGCGTTGAATATCCAGTCGAATTTAATGTAACTGCACCTGCGGGACTTCACCAAGCACGGATTTCTGGAATAGATCAACTCGGAACGTCTAGCGATAAACATGCCTAAAAGCATAGCAAAACCGGTAGCGGATGTCAAGTGTCTTTTCAAGGATCATTTTAGCGTTTTCCTTGACGAACAGAACGAAACATGTTATACTTTCATCAGGACGACCTTGAATAGAAACAGAATCCTTTATGTTAGACATCAAAACGCTTCTCGCGGATTTAGATACGCGCATCCACCAATTTCATGATCGCAGTGCGAAGTGGTTATTAGAGAACACCGATAACCTTAAAGGACTCCTTGAAATCGTCGCCAGCGACCTCGTTGAACATCTCGATTTTAGTCGCGTCGAGATCCAGAACACGACGTTTATCCCTGACGATCTCCGGCAACAAGCATCTGATCTGGTGTATCTGCTGCCGTTCCGTGACCAAGATAAGACGAAGACCGCTAAAACCGTGCTGATTTACATTCTTGTAGAGCATCAATCCACGGTAGACCCATTGATGGGTTTGCGGTTGCTGTCGTATATGTGTCATATATGGAACACACAGCGCCGTGCGTATATGCAGGGCGAAGTACCGCTGACCGACTGGCGTTTTCAACCCATTATCCCTGTCATCTTCTATACAGGCGAACAGCGATGGGTGCGTCCGCCTTCGCTGGAGACGGTGATAGATTTACCGGAGGCACTGCGTCGTTTTCTCCCAAGATTTGATGTGCTTTTGCTGGATGTCAAGCGCGAACCGGATGAGAGACTGTTAAGGTCTGACCATCCGCTTGGTTGGTTGCTGACGGTGCTGAAAGCGGAGCATTATGATCCGGAAGATTTCGTTCCAGTATTGGAGCGTCTTAGGGATCATCTGCGGGGTCTTCCGGATGCAGAGGGTGCTGTGTGGCAACAGGTCATCCACTATCTGTATCTATTCATTTTCCACCGCCGTTCTGCTGATGAACAACCGGTGTTAGCAGACATAGTTTCGGAGACGCATCCGTATTTAGGTCTTTCAGATGAGGAGGCAAAACTCATGCAAAGCATGGCAGAACATTACTTGGAACGAGGCATCGCACAAGGCAAGCAAGAAGGCAGGCAAGAAGGCAGGCAAGAAGGCAGGCAAGAAGGCGAAAAGAGAGGCACCATAGAAAGCATCCTCGCATTGCTCAATATGCGATTCGAGACAGATGCTGTCGCTGCATTACGACCCGCTCTTGAAGCTATAGACGATTTGCAAGCTTTACGGGAAGTACTCCTTGAGGTGCCAGAATCTGAGAACCTTGAAACCTTCAGGCGAACACTCAGGAGTTAATGGCAAATATTTGTCAATCTTCTGAAACTATTAGACCTCCATGAGGAGGTTATGGGTGATGACAATAAATCATCGTACCTGTCTCAGAGGCGGTAGGTTATCCCAATCGCACTCTAAGCAGAAATCGGCTTCTCTACCAAGTCGGCGTACGCTGCCGCCACACTCAGGGCACTTATTAATGCGAGGCGAACTTGTATCTTCGGTACTTGGTGGAAACATGAGTAACTGTTCTATAGGTAAAGGTTGTTCTCTTTCACCAGCAAGTTGGAGCTGCAGGTTCTCAATTATATCGCGGGTATCCAGTTTAAATGGCGGTGGTGAATTCCGGGCGAGGTTAATAAAATCGCTACGGTAAACCCGAATAGTGTTTTCTTCTCGCACCTGTCGTATAAAAAGCGTATATTTATCAGGTGCTACCAAATACGCTGCAGTATCCAAAATATATCTGCGCGGTTTGATTGTTATTTCGTATCCACCATAGTGGAAAGTAGAGGCATTTGTCCCAGGTTGCATCTGGCAGATTTCAAAGAGTTCATGAGAACGCGAAGTAGAAAGGATCAACGCATATTGTCGACAAGGATATTGCGCGAGACGTTCAAATGGCAGAAAATCTTCCAGTTCCGCACTATTTCGGAGGAACGCGATAAAAGTTGTGTAAGCGTTTTCGGTGGCTTCGTCCAAGATTAACTGACTTAATCGCCGCGATTCTGGTGTACGCGGCATATCGGTCCGGTTAATCTCCCGGGCGTAAAGTTCAACTTGTACATTAACGTCAAGCGGCTGATTTTCAGCATTGATACGCTGTAAACGTTCCACTGGTTGGTCCGCGATTTTCAGAACAAAAGGTAACATAGCAACCCATTTAAACTCCTTAGACGAGGGATGTAACAAGTATAGCATAGATGTTGATCTTTGTCCAGTCCAATTATGTCAATCAGCAGAACCATTCAGTTTTCGGTTTTTTCGTTTAATTTCAGACCCTCCAGGCCCGGTAGGTGCGGTTTGGAACCGCACCGGATCCTGAAAAAAGTACGAGAAACTCTATAATTTCTTAAAACTGAATGGCTCTGTGTCAATCAGAAATTTAAGTTGCATTTTTTGCTATCTGCTTTAATTCAATCATTCAGAAAGGAAATAGGTTATGTCAGGCCACTCTAAATGGTCAACAATCAAACATAAAAAAGCTGCGAACGACTCCAGACGCGGCAAACTCTTCTCAAAGTTGGTGAAAGAAATTACAGCGGCTGCGCGTGTCGGTGGTGGTGATATAGACACGAATCCACGACTTAGAACCGCCATCGCGGCTGCAAAATCGAGCAATGTTCCCAACGATAATATAGGAAAAGCGATTCTGCGTGGCACGGGTGAACTTGAGGGTGAAACCTACGAAGAAATCCTCTACGAAGGTTACGGACCCGGCGGAGTCGCTGTGATGATAGAAGTCTTGACCGACAACCGGAATCGGGCTGTCGCGGCGATCCGACACGCCTTTAGCAAACACGAAGGTAGAATCGGGGAACGCGGGTGCGTCGCATGGGGATTCGATAAATGCGGATTGATCGTCGTCACGCCTGATAGTATTGAAGAAGAAGAATTGTTTATGACTGCGGTTGAAGCCGGTGCTGAAGATGTAACCGCTTCCGCAACAGGTATGGAAATTGTTACGCCGTTTGAGATGTTCGATGGTGTTTTAACGGCAATTCAGGAAACATCTGCTGAAGTTCAACTCGCTGAAATTAGCATGATTCCACAAAACACGGTGAAGCTCGAAGGGAAAGAAGCGGAACGGATGTTACGCCTCATGGATGCCCTCGATGAACTCGACGATGTTCAAAAAGTTTATGCCAATTTCGATATCCCCGACAACCTCTTAGAAGCCGCAGCGTAACTGCTGCATCTAACTCGCGACTATTTAACCATCACTCGTAGAAGCGAGTCTTGCTCATAACTCTCAAGGTGTTCGGTAATAGGATAATTAAAAATTCTTCACAGCATCAAAAACCGAGTCCGTAACGTAGTGGAGGTTCTCACTGCGAAGCATCTATGGAAAGGGACATCAAATGCAAAATCCACGTCCGCCAACCGCAAGGAACAGTAAAAAAATAATTCTTGGCATTGACCCTGGCATTGCGAATACTGGATACGGCGTGGTTGAATCTCATGCCAACCGTCACACCCCGCGGGACTTCGGAAATATCAGAACCAGTCCGAAAACAGCATCAGAAGTGCGACTGAAACAAATTTACGATGCTGTAACCCGTTTGGTACTGGAACACGCTATTGAGAATGTCGTACTTGAGGATATTTTCTTTAGTAAAAATGTAAGCAGTGCGTTCGCCGTTGGCGAAGTCAAGGGTATCGTGAAACTTGCAGCGGCAAATGCGGATTGTCCAGTTACGCTCTATACACCCACTCAGGTCAAACAAGCAGTCGTCGGTTACGGGAAAGCCACAAAATCCCAGATGCAAAAGATGGTGCAAGTACAACTTAAACTCAAAGAACCGCCGCGTCCTGATCACGCTGCAGATGCACTCGCGCTCGCACTTTGCCATGCCCGCTCTCATAAAGTCCTTGAACTCCGTAAAAAACTTAGGGAGTAGCAATGGCGCATCTCTGCCCAAAGGAATGTCAGAATGATCGCTTATATCAAAGGCATTATTGTCCATAAAGAGACAAAGCAAGTCATCGTAGATGTCAACGGTATCGGGTATCTCCTTGATGTACCACCGAGAGTCCTAACGGGTTTACCACCTATAGGTGATACCGTCACCTTTTACACCTATTATTACCAAAACCGTGAAAATAAGATTACCCTCTACGGGTTCCTTTCAAGGGACGCGCTAAAAGTTTTTGAATTGGCCCTGACTGTGTCGGGTGTAGGACCGGCACTCGCGCAAAACATCGTTGCGCGGTTGTCCCCTTTACAATTCCAACGCGCCGTCAACCGAGGGGACGCTACTACACTGATGCGGGTGCCACGTCTAAGTAAAGACCTTGCGCAAGTGATCATTACCAAACTGAAAAAGAATATCGGTAAAATGAAATTTGAAGGTGCCGCTGACCCTTCAAAATCCATGGCACCCAACGCAGAGGTAATCGAAATGCTTGTCAATCTTGGGGCATCAGAACTTGAAGCAGAACAAGCCGTCGAAAAAGCACAAAAAGTCCTCGGAGACGCTGCACAACGGGACAACTTAATCAAACAGGCACTGCGTTATATCCGAAATTAGTTTTTAGTTGTCAGTTGTCAGTACGGTTTTTTTTCAAAAAAACCTTTCAGTTGTCAGGTAAGAGGTTTTCGTTTAACGAACCCCTCTTGTAACTGATAACTGGCAACTGACAACTGATAACCATTCTTCTGATAACTGAAAACTGAAAACCATTCAAGGGCCAAACGAAATGGATAACGATAAAATATTAGATTTATCTGAAGACGATGATTTTGGATATAGTCTTCGTCCGAAAACGTTAAACGAATTTATCGGACAGGATAAAGCTAAAGAGCAGCTTCGTATTCACATTGAAGCCGCCAAAAAGCGTAGTGAAGCCTTGGAGCATGTCCTACTTGTGAGTCCGCCGGGTCTTGGGAAGACCACACTTGCACGGATCATCGCCAATGAAATTCAGAGCAATTTTAAACAGGCGATCGGCCCTGTTATGGAAAAGTTAGACTTAGCCTCAACGCTGACGAATCTTGAAAAGGGGGATATTCTCTTTATTGACGAAATTCACCGGGTGAAAGGATATGTGCAAGAATCGCTCTATCCAGCAATGGAGGATTATCAACTCGATTTAACGATCGGTCAAGGGCCTGGGTCCGACATTATGCAAGTACCGCTTGACCCATTCACGCTCGTTGGTGCGACAACGCGCGAAGGCTTACTTGCGGGTCCTTTTCGGGATCGGTTTGGCATCCGTATCCATCTCGATTACTACGAAGCAGAAGACATCCAACAGGCAATCCGTATCAATAGTGCCAAACTCAAGATTAATATTGACGAAGACGCAGAATATGCATTAGCTCGCCGTTCGCGCGGCACGATGCGAATTGCGAATAAACTACTCGCCAATGTTAGGGATTATGCTGAAGTCAAAGGCGATGGTATGCTTTCGCTTGAGGTTGCGGAGGAGGCACTCGAATTCTTTGGAATTGACGAACGTGGATTAAACGCGCAGGATTACGCCTACTTTCAGACGCTTATTGAGAACTTCAGCGGACGTGCGGGGCTTAAGGCACTCGCTGTCGCGCTCAGTGAGGACGAACGCACCATTTCAGAGGTTTACGAACCTTACTATATTAAAGAAGGATTTTTGGCACCGACACCCAGAGGACGGGTCGCAACGGATGCAGCTTACGAGTATTTTAACTATCCTGTAAGCTCACAAGCATCGTTGTTTAATTCGTTGTAAATTCTGGCGAGGTCTCTACTTCACCCACAGTCATGAAACTCACAGATTTCGATTACCACCTCCCTTCTGACCGGATCGCGCAAAGCCCGCTTCAAGAGCGCGATGCGTCCCGACTTCTGGTAGTTGACCGTGACACCTGTGCTTTTCATCATATCCAGTTTTCACAGATTGGGGAATACTTACCGAGCAACGCGCTGTTAGTTCTGAACGACACGAAGGTAATCCCGGCACGGTTAGTCGGTCATAAGATTGGAACCGGAGGCAAGATAGAACTGCTCCTCATCCGAGAAAAAGAACCCGATACTTGGGAAGTGCTCGCGAAACCGCGGCGGAGTCTCCGAACCGGTACACAAGTGACATTCGGTAACGGAAACCAACTGATAGCAGAGGTGCTTGCGAAACCAGATGATGGACACTGTATCGTTCGCCTTGATTATGATCATAACGAGGCGTTTTCAGCTATCCTCGCTGAGATTGGCATGATGCCTTTACCGCCCTATATTCGTCGTCCACCGAACGCTGAAGATACGGTGCGTTATCAGTCAATCTACGCGGCGAGTGAAGGTGCGATTGCTGCCCCGACAGCAGGATTGCACTTTACACAAGAATTGCTGGAAACCTTAAAAAATAAGGGAATAGAGATAGTAACGCTAACACTGCACGTCGGTCCCGGGACGTTCCAACCCGTGAAAGTTGAAAATATTCAGGCGCACAAGATGCACGCCGAATATATCCATCTCGGTGACACAGAAGCGAGGCGGATTCGCACGGCACGGGAGGCAGGCGCGAAAATTGTCGCCATCGGGACGACAGTCGTGCGTTCGCTCGAAACCGCTGGTGCGACGGGAATTGTCTGCCCTTATACGGGATATAGCGAACTTTTTATCTATCCCGGACACCAATTTAATGTGGTAGATGCCTTGGTTACGAACTTCCATCTACCTAAATCAACCTTACTGATGCTTGTGAGTGCTTTCGCTGGACGAGATTTGATTCAGAAAGCGTATCAAGAGGCACTCCAACACAACTACCGTTTTTACAGTTATGGCGATGCCATGCTGATTCTTTGATCTTTTATAGTAAAATCGGAAAATATGTTTACACTTTCCCCTTCGTAGGGGCTGGGTTACCTTGAAGAAACACCCAAGCAAAAACACCCCTACGAGTTACCGTGTAGGCAAATAATTATGGGATTTACTATAACAGCAAACTACGTCAAAAGAGAAGGAGATATTCCATGGGAATGGAAGCAATCGCAAGTCCACTATTTTTATTTGTGGCAATGGGTGCAATTTTTTATTTTTTGCTATTCCGACCTGAACAAGCCAAACGCAAAAAACACCAGAATATGCTGGAAAATCTGTCTAAAGGCGACGAAATCGTAACCAACGGCGGACTTCACGGCAAGATCCTTGGGCTTAGTAACGATAAAAACACGATCCTCATTGTCGTTGGAGAACTGAATAGCCAAGAGGTAAAGGTTCAAATTTCGAGGAGTGCTGTCGCCTTTCTGAAAAAAGGTGGCGAACTCATTGAAGGTGAGTAGTGTTTTGGCACGTCAAAGTTGAAGGGTATAGAAGTCGCGAGCGACAAGAAACACCTACGCCAAAACACTTGCTTCTACAAGAAAATAATCGGTTTTTCAGAAATTTGGCTGTACCCATAATCGGTAGCCAACGCCTTCAGACGTTAGCAACACGATGCTCTCTTGCTCTGGAACAGCGAATACATCGTTGTGATACAATTGCACGCGCGCCGTCCCCGTGGTGCGCGTGACATCGAAAACAGCAACGCCATCGGCATTTTGGAACCGATGGAGGCAGATCGCCTCCGCTCCGGTAGGTATCATGTGCGCGTCGCTTGCGTTTACTTCTGAATCCTCTGAAAAGGTATTCTCGCGAATGCTAAGGTGGGTTTCATCTTGATTTACGGTCTCACCCGCCTCTAAGATAACCGCTGCGGATTCCGAGTGAGATGGTACTTTACACACCGCAATTTCGACGCCCGTTTCATTTGCGAGTACTTCATAGGTTGTGTGATGGGGGATATATGCGATACATGCTTCTCCTTGGAAAACATCCGGACGCTCACCCAAAATCCCATACGCTTTATTGCCGTTATGCCCCACTAATAAAGTACAGTCTCCACTTAACGCAATTAGTGCGACTTCAGTATCGTCAGAATGCTCAAAGAAGGTTGTCTCAGGTGTGAGACGCAGTATCCCGAAATGGAGTTTCGTGATGCCCATCTCACCGGGCTTCACGATTTCGGTGTATCCGTTGGTAGGTGTATAATTTTTAGATGCCGACATTGGATTGAAAATTCGAGAGATGTTCAACGAGGCTTGCTAATGGAAGCCCAACGACATTAAAATAGCACCCTTCAATGCGCCGAACAAAAGCGGCACCGCGTCCTTGAATCCCATAAGCACCGGCTTTGTCTGATGCCTCTCCGCTTTCAATATAGGTGGTTATCTCGGCGGTATTTAACTGTCGAAAATAGACTTGGGTCGTTTCTGCCCAGACCGTGTCCGTTCCTGTTGCTGCGTCAATTAACGCCAGGCCTGTCACGACTTCATGGCAGGTGCCGTTAAGGCGCGACAACATCGCCAATGCGTCCGCATCGTCAGTGGGTTTACCGAGAAGCTCCCCATCTAAAGATACCAACGTATCGGCTCCGATAATCAGACCGTGATTGTAATGTTGTGTGACAGCTGCAGCCTTTAGCGCGGCAAGTTCTTGTGTGACTTCACTCGCGGGCTTGTTTGCGTGGACGGTGTGCGGCGGTTCGACAATATCACTCGGGTGTATTTTAAATGTTAACCCAATCTGCGTTAGCAACGCTGAGCGTCGAGGTGATGCAGAAGCTAAAATTAGGGGCGGAATTTCTACAGGGCATTCGCGCGTTCGCATGCTATTTCAGACAATACCATTTTGTATCTTGTCCCTCGTGGATTTGCAACAGATTCGCCTGAACCAATTCTTGCAGACCGTTTTCAATATCTGTCTTAGAAAATCCGATCTTTTGAAGAAGCGGGTCACGGCGTGGCATACGAAACCACTCGGGGTTATCGGAAGAACGATATCTTTTTTTAAAAACCTCCAAAGCATTGTACAAACGCAGCGTCCTTGGAGGCAATCCAACAAGTGGGTTAATCTCAGCAAAGGATTGGAGCGATTCGTTCGGCATTGCTTCAGTCCATAGATAAGCAGAGTTATTCATACCTTGCATAACGTATGTAAGTGAAGACGGGTTACAAAAAGTAATAAATGACCTCAGGTATCTTCTTGGTCCATGAATAGCGCAGCGTCCTTTGATGTACCTATCCCGCTGCTTTTGACAATTTTTTGAAGTTGTGGTAAACTCTACCAAATTTCATACAAGACGGTGTGCTATTGCCTTCCTCGAACGAAAATCGCCTATCTGCGCGTTCCCTCCTGCTCGGTATCTGCTTTGTTATCCTAATATGCTGCATCGTCTCTTACGCCGAATTAGTAATTACCTACATCCAAATCGGGTTTTTACAGCTGCCACCAGCAGTAATCGGGTTGTTCTTTTTCTTGGTATTAGGGAATCGGTTGCTTGCCAAACTAAACGATCGGTTTGCGCTGTCCCCGCGCGAATTGATGTGTATCTACTGCATGATGCTCGTTGCGTCAATGATTTCGTCGCGCGGGGTCATGGAAAAACTCATCCCTGCTCTCATCGCAGTCAACTATTTTACCAACGAAACCAACAGCTGGGATACCCTCTTCTTTCCACATATCAAGCCGTGGTTAGTGCCATTCTCGCCTGAACAACCGGGGCAAGCACCTATTGCCAGCAGTTTCTATGAAGGTATACAAACCGGTGATGCTATCCCGTGGCGAGCGTGGTTAGAGCCGTTGTGCGTTTGGGGCGTGCTGGTCTTTTTAGTGTTCACTGCGTTTCTCTGCTTGGCAGCAATTTTGCGGAAACAGTGGATTGAAAACGAGAAACTCTCGTTTCCGTTAGTTTCGCTCCCGCTTGAGTTCGTCCACGAGGGGCGCGGTTTCTTTCGGAATAGGCTTATGTGGGTTGGGTTTGCACTGCCAGCATTCATTTTTACGTTAAATGGACTTCATGAAATCTGGCCCCAAATTCCCCACATCTCGCTGAGGTACGTACTCAATCAATATTTTACAGAACGACCGTTCAACGCTATGGTCTACACACCGATTTTTCTCTCTTTCGCGGCGATAGGCTTTTTCTATCTACTCCCCACGCAACTACTTTTCAGTCTGTGGTTCTTCTTTCTTCTCACACGGTTCCAAGATGTTGTCGCTGCGATATTTGGTTGGCGAGTCAGCACTATGCCGCTCTATCCAACCCGTCTCTATATCGGCTACCAAGTCGCAGGTGCTTATATGGTGCTGGTAATTTCGTTTATCTATATGGGATTACCACATTTCCGACGTGTATTTCGTCACGCCTTCAGCGCAAACAAAACAGATGATACTGAGGAGCTCCTATCTTACCGGACAGCAGTTTGGGGACTTATCGTCAGCTTGATCCTTGCGATAGGTTGGTGCTACGCGGCAGGACTGAACTTAGGGTTTGCAGCATTTGAGATACTGGTTTATATCTGCATTGTTGCGGTTGTGATGGCGCGTAGTACAGCAGAAGGTGGTCTATTGATGACAGAAACATCGTTTCGACCATTAGATTTATATCAACTCATTGCGAGCAAAGCCTCATTAGGCGCGCAGAGTCTCACCGTGCTGTCGTTCCTCGATGCAATTTTCACTCGCGATCAGCGCGGGTTAATCCTGACAGGCTTCCTTGACGGCTTAAAAATCAGGGATCGGGTGGGAATGTCTTATCGGTCGTTGGTCGGGGTGTTCGTATTAGGCAGTACGTTGGCGTTCATAACCGCAGCAGCTATCCATCTCTGGCTTCCCTACACCCACGGTGCGAACTATATGTATGGCTACACGTATCGCGGGAATCCGCTTTGGGCATTTCAGGACAACATCGCGGCGATGGAGGGATTAGGCACAGACCACCGCACGACAGGCGGACTTTTTTTCGGGATAGGCATATTCGTGACGACCGGTTTGGTCATTTTGAGAATGCTATACTGGTGGTGGCCCCTGCACCCCCTTGGGTATGCGTTATCGGCTTCGTGGACACTGATTGTGTTCTGGTTTCCCGTCTTAATCGCGTGGGGGATCAAAACGCCACTTCTCCGTTACAGTGGAATTCGGCAGTATCAGCGATTTCGCCCTTTCTTTTTAGGCATGGTCTTCGGGGAATTCAGCATGGCGGTTGTGTGGTCGCTCGTCAGCTGGGCGGCAAATGTCCCAGCCCCGTTCTTCCCGTGGCCCTAAGCGTCATATTTTACAGGTTCATGCAGCAGTCCGATTGCGTGCCGTGACTTCCCATGTTCCGCGACAATACCCATCGGTATCCACGAGATAGTAAAACGGATGCAACGCGACACACGGACAGATATGCGTCGGGCAGACGTAAATCTCTTGCCCGATGTGCATCGGTGTACTGTCAGGGACGTTAATTGCCCAATGTTCTTCGTGTTGCATGCTCACCTCAGCATCGTCAATACTCAAAACGACACCGCGCACGCCATCAGGATCCGCAGCGATGGCTTTATGTCCCAAATCAAGCGTAATTCGATGCGGTGTCGGAATACTAATAATACGGCTTAGGAGTAAAGCTGCTGGCGTAAAACCGAGATCGGGATAGCGGGTTGTATAACCATGGTCGTGGAAAACGAACGTTCCCGGTGATGTCTCTACCCCTGGTGTCTCGGCATAGATTGGGAATGTCGGTGTCCCGCCCATCACAATTAACGGCACGTCAAGTCCTTTGGCTGCAAGTTTATCCTGCATTTCTGCTACCTGTGCGAGACTTCCGTCGCAGGACGCTTTTCGCTCAGCGACATCTTCATCGTGGATGTGTCCATCGTAGACGTGTAACCCCCACGGTTGCAACCCTTCTGCCGCTTCAATCTGTGCGTAGACATCTACAGCGGCATCGCCAACGGGTATCCCCGTGCGGTTCATCCCCACGTCCAAGTCTAACATAACTTTGACCGTTAACCCGAACTTCGCCACTTCCGCCGAGAGTGCCGACACTGCTTCTGTATGATCAACGACGACCTTGAAGTCAGCATCGGGATATTTCTGTTGCATCGCAACAAAACGGTTGACGTTGGGTCCCACCATCTGATAGGCGATTAGAATATCCTGAATACCGTTCTGTGCCAGCATCTCTGCTTCCCGTAAAGTTGCGCATTTGTGTTTGAGGATACCCGCATCCCGTTCTATAGCGATAATCTCTGCGGTTTTGTGCGTCTTCGCATGCGGTCTGAGCTTTGAGACATCCCCATTAACAGTAGCAATCGCGTGTTCAATGTTCTGCTGAACCTGTGCAAGATAGACGACCAGTGATGGACTCGGTATTGTCTCAACGTTCTGAATACGGTATCTCTTATCCATGGGTTCACCTCTTTCCGTATTAAAACTTCGGTTATTTCTCAACACTACTATTCAACGTTGCTGTACGGAGGATAACCCGATCCTCGGTCCAATTATCGCGATACCAGGTACACGCCTCAAAGGTATCGTTAAGCGCATCCATGCGTTGCTGCAACATCGTTCGGAATCGCTCTCGGAGTTCGGTGGATTCAGGATCATCAATCAGATTACGGGTTTGAAACGGATCGGCGATATTATCGAAAAGCTTCTCACTGCGATCTGGACGATGGACGGCGTAGGTGTGTTGCTTGGTGCGGAGGGCGCGCCATTCATAGCCGTCTTCCCATTTTGCGGTACACCCCATGCCTTGCATGAACGCTGCATCGGGTTCGTTAGTGGTGGGTTGATTAAATGCAGCTTGGCTTAAATCAGAGCCTTCAACTTCCTCTGGAATCGGTAGACCCAGCATTGATAACAGCGTGGGCATGACGTCGGGTGTATTCAGGCAAGCGTCTGAGATGTGTCCCGCCGGAACCTGTTCTTGCCACCGGACCAGAAATGGAACGCGGACAGCCTCTTCATAAAAGATGTTCTTCGCTCGGCGACCCTGCGCGCCAAACATTTCACCGTGATCAGACGTAAAAACAAAGATTGTATCATCGCGCAATCCAAGGTCGTCAATAGCCCGGAGCAGCCTCCCTATATTCCAATCCAGATTGGTCGTCATTGCGTAGTAGACGCGCAGCCATTCAGGTAGCTGAGCCCTTTGGGCATCGGACATAATTGCCCACGTATCACCGTAAGGGTCATTTTCATCGCGATAGTTAGGTGGTAGTGGGAAGTCGATGTCTTGGAATATCTCATAATCAGCGGCTGGCACGTTATCTTGTGTCCACGGGTCGTGGGGTGTCCCGATTGAGAGGAAAAGCGCGAAAGGGTCGTCTGTCGTTGATGCTCGTTGTAGGTAATCAATTGCTAAATCGGTCTGTCCGTCCGGTTCATATCCGGGAAGCACGATCTTTTCAGGCGAATCCGTGTGATAATACGCGTCAAAATAGAGATGATGAAAATTGTATGCTGACCACTCCCCATCGAAACCGAGGCGATGCTGCCCGGGCGGAATGTAGGAGTTCTGCGGATCGTTGTGCCTTCCCAATTGATTTGCCCACAGATGCCATTTTCCGATGTAGCTTGTCTGGTAACCGTTTCGATGCAAAACATGTCCGAAACAGTCGTGGTTCGAATTCATCCTGAGTTCATTGATTGCCATACCGGTGCTACTGGCATATTTGCCGGTGAAGAGTGAGGCGCGATAGGGCGCGCACATCGGGCTGCCAGAGACAGCGTTACAGAAATTCACACTCTCTGTTGCAAGTTGGTCAATATTAGGTGTCCGCGCGCGGGCATCGCCAGCATAGCCACACGATTGGTAACGGAGCTGATCTGCGAAAACATAGACGAGATTCGGTCGCTTATTTCTTGAACGAGACATCAAAATATTCCCCTTGATTTGTGATGTCTACAATATAGCATATTTTGGTAGACACCTCAAGATAAAACGGTATTTTTTAGGGAAAAGCAATAAACTCAGACTGATTTTTATTCACAATTTTTTCCGATTTCTGTTAGACTTATGCTTACTATAGTAAAGTTTAGAATTAATAGGACACCCTGCGTAGGTTCGGTTGGGAAACCGCGAAGAAACACCCTATCAAAAACCCTACCGGGGGATGAAAGTGTCTCTTTATTTTTAGATTTCACTATAAACAAAGATGAGACAAGAGCGTTATGAGAAACCCCTATCTCATCATCATTTTACTGAAAACCTTCTACTTTTTTCAAACCCACATTCATTATTAAGGAGTATTTTCTGATGCAGAATAAGGAACCTGTCGTTCCGAATGTTATAGGGCTGAAAGCCCATATTACAAAAATAGTTTTCTCAATTTTACTGTTAGGTCTTCTCACACCTGCCTTTTCCCAAAACGGCGAGGTCCCCTCGTCTCAAACTACACTTCAACTGCTCCACGCAGCAGACATGGAGGGCGGTATTGAGGCACTCGAAAACGCGCCTCGCTTCTCATCCGTGCTGAACGCACTCAAAGCCGAAGTAGAAAATACAGTGATCATCGGTGCCGGTGATAGTTATATTCCCGGCCCGTTTTTTGCGGCTGCGAATAACGGGAGCCTTCGTGAAGTATTAGGACGCGAGGGTTCAGGACGCGCCGATATTCTGATGCTCAACGCGATGGGCTTCATGGCGGGCGCCCTTGGAAATCACGAATTTGACGCAGGGACGGGTACACTTGCGAGTTTGATTGCAGCAGATAGAGAGTATGTTGGAACAGCGTTCCCATTCTTGAGCGCGAACTTAGATTTCGGCCTTGATAGCAACCTCGCTGCTCTTGTTGTTGAACCAGGACAGGAAGCGAGCACAATTCCGAATAGTATCACCAAGAGCGTCGTTATTACGACACCTTCCGGCGAGAAAATCGGTGTTGTCGGTATGACAACGCCACAGCTCGGCAGTCTTTCTGTACCCGGAAACGTCGGCATTGCCCCCGCAGATCCGAACGATATGGCGGCATTGGCAGCCATCGTTCAAGAATCCGTTGACGCGCTGACAGCAGCAGGCATCAATAAGATTATTCTTACCGGGCACCTCCAACAAATTAGCCTTGATGAAGCCATCGCAGCACACATCAAGGATGTTGACATTATTATTGCTGGCGGTTCAAACACACGCCTCGCCGATGAAACGGATCGCCTCCATCCCGGTGATACTGCAGACCGTCCCTATCCGATCTTGACACAATCCGCATCAGGCGAACCGATTGCGATTGTCGGTACAGATGGGAACTACCGATACGTCGGACGGTTGGTCGTCGATTTTGATGCCTCAGGTGTCTTAGTTGCCGAATCGATTGACGCTACAGTTAGCGGTGCCTTTGTCACCGACGAACAAGGTGTTGTAGACACGGGCAATGCGGAACCGGCAGCACGCGTGGTCGAAATTACGGAAGCGGTACGGAATGTCGTGACTGAAAAGGATGGCAATATTTTCGGACAAACGAGTGTCTATCTGAACGGGAACCGTGGTTCTATCCGCACAGAGGAAACAAACATCGGTAACCTAATCGCCGAGGCAAACCTTGCTGCGGGGCAACAAGTTGACCCAAGCGTCGTTGTGTCTTTGAAAAATGGCGGCGGTATTCGTGCATCGATTGGCGTGGCTGCCTATGGAGAATTGCTCCCTCCGCCTGCGAATGCTTTGGTCGGTAAAACGATGGGTCAGATTTCACAAATTGACATCGAAAATACGCTTCGATTCAATAACGGATTGACACTTTTGACCTTAAGCGCAGCGGAACTGCTTGAAGTCATCGAACACACAGTTGCTGCTTCTGGTGAAGGCTCAACCCCCGGACGTTTCCCACAAATCGCAGGCATGGCGTTCAGCTTTGATACTTCACTGCCGGAGGGTTCAAGGGTTCAGTCGCTTGTCATTACCGACACAGATGGAAACCCGATGGACACAATTGCCCAGAATGGTGAAATCGTGGGCGATGCGGATCGCACGTTCCGAATGGTCACGATCACTTTCCTTGTTGATGGTGGAGACGACTATCCGTATGCTAATTTCCCGAATACGCATCGCGTTGACCTTACTGAAACGATGACAGAGGCGCAATCTGGTGGACAGGCAATCTTCGCTAATCCCGGGACAGAACAAGATGCGCTCGCCGAATACCTTGCGGCGAACTTCGCCGAAACACCCTTTGACCTGACAGATGTTGGCCCCGAAAACGATGAACGTATCCAAAACCTCGCATTCCGTGCCGACAGCCTGGTTGTGCCGGTGGCAGCCGAAAACGCTTTTGATATCGCACTCAGCACAGGTTTGAACATGATTAGCCTACCACTCATGCCAAACAAACCCTACACAGCACGTTCACTCATGGAAAAAACTGGTGCGACGACTGTTATTGAATTCGATGTCGCTACACAACAATTCACCGGATTCACGGCGAATTCTACCGGCAACGGATTCCCGATTGAAGGTGGAATGGGATACATTGTCAACGTCACTACACCGAAGACTGTAAGTTTCAGTGGTAGTGCTTGGCAAAACACTCCACCGACGGCAGCGGCTCCGCTGCAGCCATCAATTCCGAAAACGTGGGCATTTGTTTTACGGGCGCAGCTTGAAGGCATTAGTGGCGTAACGCTCACTGTCTACAACAAGCACACCAGAGTTGCCGAAGCGGCTGCCGCTAACGGTTTCCACGCTGCTTGGGCAGATATGAACCGCCACGCCGTTGTCTCTGTTGGTGATACGCTGACGATTGAAGTCCGTGATACCACCGGGGAACTCATTCGCACCCTCCAACACGAAATTAGTGTCGCAGACCTTCACCGAGCGTTCACTGAACTTCGACTCACACCGGCTGACCTGATCCCAAAACGGACTGTACTGCTTGCCAATTATCCGAACCCGTTCAATCCAGAAACGTGGTTGCCGTATCAGTTGGCAAACGACGCTGAAGTCGCAATTCGCATCTACTCATCAGCAGGACAACTTGTTCGGCATTTGGACCTCGGATTCCAACAGGCGGGGTATTACATCGGGAAGTCACGTGCCGCTTACTGGGATGGACGGAACGATTTGGGGGAAAGGCTCGCTTCAGGTGTCTATTTCTACCAACTGAGCACACCTGATTCATCGGCAACACGTAAGATGGTCATCATGAAGTAGCGCAAAGACTGGAAGAGTGGAAGGTTGGAAGCGTAGCATTGCGCCATCCTTCCACTCTTCCAATTGCATCCCGTTCCTTATCTGCTACTACTTATCAGGTACAGGACTTACGCAAAAAGTTGGAATTCGCGTTCATTAAACCCCCTAAATCCCCCTTATCAGGGGGACTTTAAGGCGAAATGCGTAAGTTCTAAGGTAGTTTTCTCCATTGTCCTTCAGTGACCTGATCAATCAAGATACGGGCTTTTTGACTGGCGCGAACTTGGTTTTCGATTTCAACTGGATCCCACTCTGCTAATAGTTGCGCCTCAAGTCCATGGCAAATCGTTTGATACGCCTCGTCAGTGGCGAGATTCCGAAATTCACCCGGATCTTCAGCGATGTCGTAGAGTTCTGGCGGGTCGCCGAGGCTATAGTTGAATTTATACTGCCCCTTCCGCAGCATCGCCATCGGACGTTCAACGCCGTGTGCGAGGTATTCGGAGAACGCGAAATCTTTCCAGTCGCTCGCAGTGCCTTGCATCAGAGGTAGTAGACTGTCTCCATCAAACTGCTGGACAGACTGCCCACCGGCAATATCAACAAACGTCGCTGTCAGATCTACGAGTGAAACCACTTCATCAATACGCTTGCCTGCAGATAATCGGTCAGGGAACATAATCTGCAGCGGGACGCGAGCGGAAGCCTCATAAAAATTCGATTTCCGCCACATCCCGTGTTCGCCATTCATTTCACCGTGGTCGCTGGTATAGATAACCACGGTATTCTCCAACTGTCCGGTCTCCTCAAGCGTCTTAAGCAAGTTGCCAATCTTTTCGTCGAGATAGGTAATCAATCCATAATAGCCTGCTCTCCCACGCCGGACGAGTTCCTCTGGAAAATCAACACAACCGAACATGCGTCGCATCCGTTGATAGACGGGATGCTGGTTTTCAAGGTGTCCCTCTGGAATGTTGGGGGAATCAATCTCGTCAAGCGGATAGAGGTCCCAAAATCGCTGCGGCACGATGAGCGGGAAATGCGGTGCGATAAACGAGACATTGAGTGCCCACGGTTGTTCCTGTCGTGCTGGGTCTCGGAGATACGCTAATGCCTCTGTTTCTGCGAGGTCATCGACTTCAATTTCCCCAGTTGTTCCGGGACGTGCCTGTGCTAACCCTTGCCATGGACGGTTTGCTGGCGGTGTGCCGTTATCCCAGTCCGAAAGTCCGTGCTGTCGTTCTGCGTGCAGATCGCGGGCGAGTTGCGCACGAAATCCGTGGAGCTGATCCATGCCGCCGAAATGCTGTTTCCCAGAGAGCACAACATCATAGCCTTCTGACCGTAAGAGGTGTGCCCATGTGACGGCATCTGGACGCAAGGGCGCAGCGTTATCCCACGCACCGATTTTGTGGATATACCGACCCGTCATAAACGACATCCGAGACGGCATACAGAGCGGCGAATTGCAGTAAGCATTCGAGAAGGTGACACCATCTTCAGCGAGTCTGTCCATGTGCGGTGTCTGGACGAGCGGATGTCCGTACGGACCGCTGTACATCGGTGCGTGCTCGTCGGACATGATGATGAGAAGATTGGGGTGTTGTTTTGCAGGCATGGCACTCCTAATATCATCGGAAAATTATCAATTTCGTCTAAGATACCACCTCTTTATATCTACTGTCAAGAGAAAACAACTGTGACTTTTTTCATCAGAGGACAGTTGTCTCCAGTAATATCAGTATGTAGCGAGTTCGCATAAAAATCGAAAAACATTGACATGGACGGTAAACTCTGATAAAATGTACAGCAAGTTCGTGAAGATCGCCGTGTGACCAGTTTTTAGTAAACTTCGGGGCATCGCGAAGAGGGAGAAAAACCGTGTCAGTTGCAGAAAAAAAATGGGTGCTTGATACTGTTGAGAAATTATCTGTCTCTGAAATTGAAGAATTAAAGCGGTATTTGGAATACCTCATTTGGAAATCACAACTTTCAACAACAAGTCTTGAAACCCCACCAGATTCGCCAAAATCTGAACCAACGGGTCAACCTACACAAATTTTAGCAGCCCTTAACAGATCACATCGGGTGTCGATAGAAGATGCTGAAGCATTACTTCAATCCATTAAAGAAGGTGAAATCCCAATCCAATTTGATTCTGATTTTGACGAATCGGCAGGTAAATAGTTGATGAATTACCTTCTGGACACATCAACGTGCAGTCTCTTGATGGCGCACGCCCCCTATGCTACTTCTCATTTCAATTCTCTGTCCGATCTCAATGACTATCTCTTTACCTGTACGATTGTTAGAGGCGAAATCCTCTTTGGAATTCAGAAACTGCCGATAGGGCGTAGGCGACAGGATTTGGGAAATCAAGCTATTAATTTGTTTGAGGAATTGCCATGTTTAGCAGTCCCTAAAGAAGCTGCGGATTACTATGCAGCAATGAAAAGTCACGCGGAACAATACGGAACCCCCTTGTCAGAGAACGATCTTTGGATAGCTGCAACTGCCATGGCACTTGATGCGATTCTCGTCACTGCTGATTCAGACTTTCAAAGAATCGCTGGATTCGGGTTGCGACTGGAAGATTGGACAAATTAATCGGCAGTAAGAATTTGTTAAAACTCAATTTTCTTCTACTAACGAAAAGCTTGTGGCATAGCCATAACTGTCTTCATACTAACTCCTCCTTTAAATCAGTCACAAAGGAAACAATATGACCGAAACCAGACCTAATATCTTACTCATCACCAGCGACCAGCAGCATTGGAACACCTTGGGCTGCCTCAACCCTGAAATCCAGACACCGCACTTAGACACATTGGCACAGCAAGGGACGCTCTTCAATAGAGCCTATTGCCCGAATCCGACTTGCACGCCGACGCGCGCATCTATTATCACGGGGAAGTATCCGAGTCAACACGGTGCCTGGTCCGTCGGCACAAAACTCTCCGAAGATGAACACACCGTCGGTGAAGACTTCATGGACGCAGACTATCGGACTGCCTTGGTCGGAAAAGCGCATTTTCAACCGCTGCATGGGACTGAGGAATTCCCGTCTTTGGAATCCTATCCGATCCTCCAAGATTTAGATTTCTGGCGGAGTTTCGACGAACCGTTCTATGGATTTGAACACGTCGAACTGGCACGCAACCATGCTGATGAAGCGCACGTCGGACAGCATTATGCGATCTGGATGGAAGAAAACGGTTGTACCAATTGGCGTGATTACTTCGCGCCACCGACAGGGAACGCCCGCGGACAATATCGAAAGTGGCCCATCCCAGAGGAATACCACTACGATACATGGATTGCGGAACGCACAAACGCACTCATGGAGACGTACCAACAGAACGGCGAAAACTTCTTCCTTTGGGCGAGTTTCTTCGATCCACATCCGAAATATCTTGTGCCAGAACCGTGGGATACGATGTATGACCCAGCAGAATTAACTGTGCCTTCTGTGACGGAAGGAGAGCATGATAATAATCCGCTGCACTTCCAATTAACACAACAGCAAAAGCCGGATTTCTCTGCTTGGCGCGAAAGTGGGAAAGGCGTACACGGATTCAGATCGCATTTACGCGACCGCGACGAACTCGCCAAAGACATCGCTGTCTATTACGGTATGGTGACGCTGATGGATAAGTATATCGGGAAAATCTTGACGAAACTTGACGAACTCGGACTTGCAGATAACACATTGGTTGTGTTCACGTCCGACCACGGGCATTTTTACGGACAGCACGGACTTATCGCAAAAGGGGCATTCCACTATGAAGATGTCATCCGAGTGCCGTTTATCGCGCGGTATCCGGGTGTTGTACCTGCCGGGAAACAATCAGAGGCATTGCAGACATTGGTGGACTTAGCTCCTTCGTTTCTCAGTGCTACCGGTATTGATATTCCGCGTTCGATGACGGGTGTAGATCAGATGCCGGTCTGGTCAGGTCAAGCAGAACAGGCACGCGACCATATCCTCGTCGAAAACCATCACGAACCGACAACGGTACACGTCAAAACCTACGTTGATGACCGCTATAAACTCACCGTCTATTACAATCAAGACTATGGAGAATTGTTCGATTTGGAAACGGATCCTGGAGAGGTCAATAATCTCTGGAATTCGGCTGAACATGCCGAATTGAAGGCGGATTTGGTTATGAAGTTGCTGTTTGCGGAGATGGGGAAAGAGCCGTTGTGGATGCCGCGGACTGCTGGGGCATAAACGAAGTGCCGCTATATCAACACGACTCGTAAGAATTGCAAAGGAGAAGGCAATGAGATTCAAGAAATTCAGAGGTTTTTTATGCCCCTTCTATGTTGTTCTGTGTGCTATGGTCTTTAATCAACAGAGCTTTGCTGGTACATGGACAGACGCTTTTGAAGATAACAATACGCAAGAATGGGAACTCTTTAATACTCTTGACGAAGAAGAGGCAAAATGGTGGATTGATAGAGGTGAGGCAGTGGCTGAAACATTTGAACCTCACCATGACTTGCCCACCGTATGGTCAACAGGTGAACTTGATTGGAGAGCCTACTCGCTTTCATGTAGAGCCAAGTTAGTTAAAGCCAAGGATAAACCAGCCTCGTTCGGACTGATCCTGCATCAGAGATGGGAGGCATCTTCCTTCTACATATGTGAGATTTTTTACCTGTCGAAGACCATCTATATTACAAAGTATACAGGCAGAGCATCAACACTCGGCGAATTCGATTTTGCAGCGAAACTCAATAGATGGTATGCCCTTACCGCATCTATTGACAGCAGAGGGAAACTTAAATTTCAAATTGATGACGAGGTGTTCACTGTTACTGACAAAAACCCGATAAAAAGCGGAAAAGCTGGGCTCATAGTCTCAGGTGCGCAGGCTCGGTTTGATGACGTTAAAATCACAGGGAGCAATATTCCAGACGGCGGTCCCGGAACCCTTCCCGTAGAACCGAGCGGCAAACTCGCTATTACATGGGGAAAACTCAAGCGTCAATAACAGGTATAGAGGCGCGCTTACCAGAAAAGCGGTAAATCAATACCGACGCTTCCAGTGCCAACTGTCGCTTCCTGAGATGAGCGGACGGATGTCTTCTGGTAGGGTCTCAATGAACTCCGGACTGACTTCGTTGCCGGGCCATTCGCGCACCATCGGCGGTGTATAACCGGAGATAAGAATGACGCGCTCTTTGTCGCTACGGATGGCAGTCGTGCTGTGAATCAACGCCTCGGCAAAAAGCAGGACGGACCCCGCTGAGGCTTCGACTTGGTAGATGAGTTTGTCATCAGACAATGCGGCTTCGATCATCTCGTTATGGTTCCACGTTAAGCGGTGGCTTCCCGGTATAACACACGTCCCGCCATCGTCAGGACCGACATCGGTAAGGTATGCAAGTGTCTTTACAAAGATACAGTGAAACTTGTTCTGTTCTATATAGGTGCCCCACCCGTGTTGCGTCCCGCGATGAAACCCCGTCGGGTTATAGCGGCGTTTATGGAGTTCATCTAATTCTGTCTCTGGGTTACGACTATTAATGATTGCTTCGGTTTCCTCAAGACGGACTGCGCCACCCACCACTTCTTCGACCAGCGGCACAAGTTTTGGATGTGCGGCATATTCCAACAACGCCGGATCATACGCAACAAGGTTACCGAAAAGCACATGGTGTTCTCCGCCCGGACGCGCATAAACACGCTTAGCATCCCGATCTTCGTCGGCTTTTATTTTATAGAGTGCATCCTTCATACGTTGAATTTCATCGCTGTTTAGGACGTTCTCTAATAACACATAACCGTAGATGTCGAAATGGAGTCGTTGTGCTGGCGTTAGGCATACCGTTTCATTGCTCATGATTTTCTCCTTCGTAGAACTCTTCAATAAATTCCTCAATTTTTTGTTTTAGTTCATCGGAAATCGGATATGCATTAATCTCCTCTCGGATATCTTCAGAAGTTCTGCCATCCTCTCTTAACTTGATAAGCACCGCTCGGAATACTTTCTCAAAGCCATATTTCGCGAGTGCCCTTGAAATGAATGCTAAAACCCCCATCGCAGCGATTCCACTAAGCATTCCAAAGGGGCCCAAGGCAGCAAGGGATGATGTTATCGCTGCCGCACCGGTCCAAGATGAAGTTGTTATAAACATAACCAACACAAGGCCGGGGACTCCAAATCCGGCAATTAATCCCACTATCTCGCCTAACGGTAGGTTATCTGGATTTGGTAGTCGTATATCGCTTATAGAAGGAGCCGCTTTCTTCAATTTATCAAAGACATTTTTCAAATTCCACCACCACTCAGCCAAAGGCATATCTGGCACCCGTGTTTTTGCTTCAATTTTCATAGAATCAATAGCATCTTGCAGATCCTGAATAGCCTCTCTCAACTTTTTCAACTCATCTAATCCCGCCTTACGGACAGTACTTGCGGCGTTTTTTAACGCCTGAGTAGCTTCTTTAGGATCCGGTATGCGCTCTCTGTCTATAGAACGGATACCATCTGTTAACTCCCGAACGGTACTTAACAGGTCTCGTGACGATGTAGCGGCAGTGTGAATGCGCTCTTTCATATCTCGCATCAATTTCATAGTTTAAATATCTCCTTCATAGTTTAAATATCTCCACACTTCAAAAAAATAAGTGAGTCCCTACAAATGCTGCCCCATAGGTGTCAATTTAGCGGTTTTTGATAGCGTTTTAGGAACTGTAGATATAAACATGCCGTCCCTACGGGACTAAGATTCTTAGTTGCCAACGCTGCTATAAACATTGCGTCCCAACGGGACTGAAGAAGGTTTTGAAGTCTTCAAGGTTTCCGCGTAAAATCCGGTTCGGTTAGGAAACCGAACCTACTGGGTCTGGTAGTGAAGAGGTTATTCTTTTTTAAAATTGACACTTATGGTGTCTTGATACGTCCCCAGAAGGTGGTGAGTTTTCCGTTTGGGTCAACGGCGAGATCAAGTGCTTCTTCTCCTTCATAGACAAGTAAATCATCAACATAACCGGGGACAACTATTCCCCACGTATAGAAAGCGAACCATTTGGCGGTGGGACCGAGCGCAGCGTTCCGAAATGGGAGATCTTTTTCCGGTTTGGCACCTAATGCATCGTCTCTGCTGTCACCAGAAGAGAAGTTAAATTCACTTTTGCTGACATCGGCAACAATGTAGACGTATTTCCATGTATCGGTTTCAAAATCTCCAATGAGTTGCCACGCACCACCGTCGTAAAGTCGGACAACACCCGCATCCCAGTTGATGTAGGTGCAGCCATTGTTTTCGCCGAAACCATCAGCAGTGGCGACTTTGAGATTGAAAGACCTACCACCACCCTCAATATACACCCAGAATTCGACCGAAATAATAGGATTTTCGGTTTCTATGGGGACACCGAGTCCGTCTCCGTCTCCACCGCCCAAGATTGCGAGTGCTTTTTTATCGGTTTTGACGGTGTCGTCAGAAACTTCAAAGTCACCGCCAATTACTTCCCAATCTTTGGGTGGATTACCGGTGGGGAATTCCTCAAACCCGGTTTGTGCGAACACCTTCTGTGCGTTTGAACCTCCCACGAAAACAAAGGTTAAAGCAACAACAAGTGCTAAGAGAACATATTGGTAAAAAGCGATCTGTTTATTTTCAATCATCTTCTATTTTTCCTCTTAGTTTTTTATGGCATCCAGATATTCCACTCGCCTTTCTTCTCCCACTTGCGGCATGCAAGGCATAAACACAGATACCGAATCGCGAAACGTGGAGAGGGACCGACATTCATTGTGCCAGAATGCGGTAGGAGGTGGTGAAAAAATAGGACATCGCCCTGTTTAGCGACGACTTCCATCGGTTCGCCTAAATCCATTTGCGGGAAGAGTGCTCGGACATCGCTAACATGATTGGAGAATTCTGGATTTTTCTTACGGAATTTACGAATGCGCTGTGGTCCTTCGGGCCATATCACAGTCGTTCCGCCATGCGAATTTGCATCGGTGAGGTAGGTTAAACTGGTCGCTCGAAAAGTGCCGGGATCCAAGCGGAAATCTCGGAAATCGCCATCTAAGTGCGGCGACGGGCTTTTCCACTCGGCTGAAACGGGGAATTGGTTGAGTGCCCAGATACCATCAGGACGTTGATCTTTACAGTGTGGGATTTCTGGGTATCCGGATGCGAGTTGGTTAAGGACAGTGAGATAATCAGACGTACAACACGCTAAGACATCTGGATTCGTAACACCGAAAAGCTCAATGCGGTTCCCATTCGACAGCTGCTCCATGTAAAATCCAGCAAGCCCCGGACGTTTGAAATGTCCCCACGAGTCTGGGTTATCCGCATCCATACCCATCATTTGCCACATCGCTGCCTCGGCTTTTGTGACAGTCTCCTGTGGAATCAACCCGGAAAGGAGCAGATAGCCTTCTTCTTCAAATTGTGCTAATTGCTGTTCTGAAAGCATTTTTTTAACTATGCAGGACTTACGCAATTTTGACGATATGACGCTCCGTCAGCGGGTAAGCTCTCAAAAAACAGAGACGTTCTCAGTGCACAGGCTAACGGTTTCCTATGCTACAAAAGAGCAACATGCTTAAGTCCTACTATGGTATCTCCGCTCGATTTTTGTCCTGCTTCGCAGCGAGAACCAAAATCGGTTATCGATTAATTTCGGGCCCATTTTTGTCTACAAAGCCGCCGCTGTTAAAAGTGCCTCAATTAAAAGTAATAGGGCGCGCTGGCTATGTTTCACAAGGAACATATCTCAGTCATCAATTGTGAATTTGGCGACATCCGCCGTGGGTTCTGGATACCGCATACCGAGTTTCCTCAGTGTATCAACGATGCACTCCGTAATGACGAGATTCCGATACCACTTCTTATCTGCGGGTACTATATGCCAAGGTGCCCAATCAGTACTACATTCTTGGAGAACCGTCTCGTAGGCCTGCATGTAATCGTCCCAATAGGCACGTTCTCGAATATCGGCTTCCGTGATTTTCCAATGCTTCGTCGGATCGCTAATCCGGGATTCAAGACGGGCTTTCTGTTCTTCCTTTGAGATGTGAAGGAAAAATTTTAGAACAACGGTTCCATTTTCAACCAACATTTTCTCAAAATCGTTAATCTGCTGGTAGCGTTGCCCCCAAACGGGTGCTGGTACCAAGTTATGCACGCGGACGACAAGGACATCTTCATAGTGTGAACGGTTAAAGATACCTATTTTCCCTTTTGGTGGTGCGGCTCTGTGTGCACGCCATAAAAAGTCCCGGGAAAGCTCATCCACAGAAGGGACTTTGAAACTAACGACATCACATCCCTGCACGTTTATACCTGCCATAACCTTCCGGATCGTGCCATCCTTGCCACATGTATCCATGCCCTGCAATATAATGAGAAGCGCACGCTGATTTTCGGCGTAAAGCAGTTCTTGAAGTTTCAGGAGCTGCTTATGTAGTTTTTTCAGTCTGCGCTTCGTCTGACCTTTTTTCGTGTAACTTCCAGTATACCCGGGTACGTAATCGTTCAGACTGACGTGTTCACCGGGTTTGACGATATTTTTAGTCTCAAGTTCCATATTTTTAGTAGTTAGCAGTCCTCAGTACGGGTTTTCTACGAAAACCCTTTCAGTTGTCAGAGTTAATAGTTATCAGCCGTCAGTTATCAATTACAAAAGGGTTTTGTTAAACACACACCTCTTAACCCACAACTGATAACCGAAAGGATTTTTCGGAAGAAAAATCCGTACTGACAACTATTATTGTGATAAAGACTCGTAGTAGTTATCAACGAGCCTTCGATACTCAGGTGGGACATCCTCTTTGGCAACCTGTGTGAGCTGTTTCTTCTCCTGAAGCGTGTTGAGTCGTTCTTCAAGTGCAGCTTCTAATTTCGTCAGGTCCCGAATAACGAATTCATAGTTAGGGAATGGGGTTGAGCGATTTCCAGGTCGGTAGTCCATGGTATCAAGAAGGTCGAGCCAGAGTTCGTTAATTTCACGTTCGGATTCCCTACCGCCCGTGCGTGCTTCTTGGTTATCGCCCTCCTGCCCATCCTGTTGTCCGGGTTGTTGTCCTTCCTGACCCTCCTCCCCGGGTTGTTGCCCTTCCTGTCCGTTTTGCATGGCTTGTTGTGCCTGTTGCATCTGTTCCTGAATTTGTTGTTGCTGCTCAGCGAGTTGTTGCTGACGCTGTTGTTGTTCTTCCGTCTGCTCTTGCCCCTCCATCGCTTGAAGTTCGCGTTGGATGTCTTGCGTCTGTTCACGGGCGCGCTGGAGTTGTTGGAGCGCGGCTTCCAGCTGCTCTTCTTCAGTGCTTGCCATATTGGCTTGCGCCTGTTGTAGGTCTGCTTGTACCTGCCTTAGTGTCTCTACGGCTTCTTGCTGATTCAGCTCAGCGGCGCGGAAACTACGCCATTGCAGGGCGCGTTGCGCCGTTGACATATCCCCAGCTGTCTGCTCTTCAGTAAGTCGTCTTGTAGCATCCCTTACATTTTGGGCTGCCTCTGGATTCTCCTCGCTAAGCTGCTCCGGTAGATTTTCGAGTGTATTCTCAAGTGATCCGAGATCCTGCTGAAGTTCTCGCTGCTCGTTAGCAAGCTCAGTTGCCTTTCGGAAATCTTCGGGACGCATTTCTGACTGTTGCGAACGGTTCCTGAGTTCTTGCGTCTCCTGTTGGACTCCGGACTGTTCGTCTATCAATTCCTGGACCTGTTGTGCAGCATTGGCGAGCGCAGCATCGCTGAATTCCGATGCGACCCTCTCCAACTGTTCAATGGCCTCCTCAAGCCTTTCCTCCGCTTTTTGCCCCTTAGCGGCACTGAGCTGCGGCTCTTGTTGTTGCATGCCCTGGGAGGCTTGCTGCATCTGTTCACCCGCCTGTTGCATCGCTTGACCGGCTTGATCCAAGCGTTGTCCTTGGGAACCTTGAGCATCCTGTTGCATGGTGCCGAGTTGCTCTGCCATCTGCTGTGCCTGTTGTGACAACTGCCCCTGTTGCTGACTGTTTTGCTGCATATCGCTCGGAGAGGGTTCGTTTTCACGTCCTAACTGCTGGCTCTGCTGACTTAGCTGCTGTTGTTCCCCCAACATCTGACGCGCTTGATCCAACATCTCTTGCGTCTGTTCTTGCATCTCCTGATCAAGCTCGTTCTGCTGATCCTCAAGTTCGCTTTGCAGCTCTTCCATTTCGAGTTCAAGATTCTCAGCAAGTTGCGGATTACTATTCCGCATCTGCATCAGTATGTTCGGAAGCTCAAGGCTAACTTTTGTGAGCAGCTCAAGTGCCTCTTGTTCCGCAGGAATGGCTTCAACAGGTTGGACAGCGTTCAGGCTATCGGTTGCCTCACGCATTTTTTCTATTGCGTCCTCCAAGTTCATCAGAATCTCAGGGGTGATCGGTGAGTCGCCTTGCATCGCCATGCTAAACTCATCTGCAAGTTCCTGCGTCTTATCCTTCAATTTATCTTGCTTGTCTCCTGTTTTCTTAACGGCACTGCGATATTCCTCCGTACCTGATGACGGTCTGGCGTTAATGTGCTTCGCTGTTTCTCGAATAATCTGCTTCTGGGAGGCGAGTATCTCTAAAAGCGGATTCGGCATCGGTGGTCCCTGTTCTGCTTCCATCTCTTGAAAGTTTTCATTAAAGGGCCGGACTTCAATGAAATAAATATCACTACTGGCTTCACCGGGCCCCGTGCGCGTGTTATTATCAACAGCGTGTGCGTAGTAAGAGATAATATCCCCGGGTTCAACGTCAAACTCCTCAAGGTAGAATGTATAACGCCCCTCTGCGACGCGGCGCTGAACCGGGCCGGTAATCCCTGATCCTATAACAGCATCAGGCGTGGAGGTTTCTAAGGTCAGTTCCTGCAGTTCGTCAGACCCGATGCGATACATAAGTTTTAGTTCTGCGACCCCATAGTCGTCCGTCGCCTCAGCAATGATTTCCACCTCACCCAACTTTGTTGTTTTGATATCGCGTCCAGGTTCTTTGATGACAACTTCAGGCACAGCGTCAGGGATGGCTTTTATGGTGTATTCAATGGGTATCTCGTTATGGAAACCATCAATGCCGAGAAGTTCAACGGTATACGTCCCATCTGCAATAACATCTACAGTTGTTGCGAGGATGTTTCCATCGAAGATCGCCATCTGGGTTGAAGCAGGTTCTTGAGTTTCGTCCAATTTTTCCTGCTTAACATCCGTCTTCAGGGTAAACGTTGCGGTTTGGATAGCTTTATTGGTCGTGAGTTTTATTTTTGCCTGTGTCCCGACGACCGCTTGAATATCACCTGTCCCTGTTTGCACGACGGGTTTAAGACCTGTGTAGTCAGGATAAGTGTAAGCGACAGAGATTTCTGTTACCTTTGGCATCTCAAAGACTTCAACAGTATAGCGTTCTGAAGTGGCCTCGTTTGCGACGACGTAGTATTCGATATCCGCGTCAATGTTAAAAATTTCATAAGCAAACCCGCGTTTATCGTCTGGGTTTTGCAACATATTAATCTGTTGCTGGGTTGTCTGAGTTTCGGAAGGAGGGGCTTCCTGCCTCTCAATATCTCCGTAGGTCAAGACAGCCTTCTCAGCAGATTTTCCGGTGACAGTGACGTGAATGGGTAGGCTTTTGCCGCGAAGGATACGTACATTTCCCGGTTCAACAGTTAACTTCGTCGTCAAAACCGGTTCAGTCTTCTCCCAAGGGACCAACACGCGGAGGAGACTCGTATGGAGTTCCGTCGGAAATAGGAGTGCAAGAACACAGCAGCCAACAACAACCAAAGCGGCAATGCCAGCATGCTTACGGGTACGGCTATGATCGACTGTCGCTTTGAAATCAATACTTTCTACCCGCTGCGTGGTATCTTCAAGCAGGCGTTGGAGCATGTGCGCTTCAATTGGGTCTGTTGACTCGCGATTGCCGAATTCAATCGCACTCACCAATCTATCTTCAAGGTCAGGGTGATTCTGCTCAACGTTGAGCGCGATATCACGGAGCGTGAGGGTTGCTCGAAGGGGTTGAACGAGATACTTATAAAGCAAGTAACCCGTCACGCCGACACCGGCTGTTAGCAAAGCGATTCGCACAAAACTCGGAAGGGGCATCAGCCAATCAATGATCGCTTCACCCACAAATACAGCAATTATACCTGTCAGGACAATAGAAAATCCTGCCCAAAAAATACTACGTTTCCAGGCGCGTCGCGCATCCAAAATTCTTGTCTGTAATTCTGCGTAACCTTCTCGCGTATTCATATTTTCCTCCACCTACATTACCCACGATCCATAAGATTCTACCGGCTCTTTTCAATCTGCGTGTCCCTTAAGAAGCAGATGAAACCTGAAATATAACATCAACGCCAACTCTTAATAGCCAAATAATTACTGCTGTGAGACACGCCTTCGTTTTACTGACTTCCGCGAGCGTAGCAACCGCTACGGTTAGAACAAAGATATTCCATATACCCAAGACATCTACAAAACTCAAAAACATCAGAAAATAGAGGTTTTCGACAAATGGCACCAACATGTGGATGCCGGGAATAATTCTTATATCAACAACCGTCTCAATATCCTCAAGGTGCCTAAAGACTGGGAGAAATGCGATATTGATAAAAAACACCAATGGATTAATCAAGATCGTATGCCACCAAGCCGCGAAAATGTGTTTAAATTTGAGTGCCTCATTTACCTTGAAAACTCGCAATACCACGGTGAGTAGAATACTGAATACAACAGCACAGAGAACTCCAAGAACAATCCCACTCACCGCCACAAACACCATAGATGCTGCTTTGGTAGATCCAAACAACTCAATACGAGCTAAACTACCGGCATATTGTGGGTTAAGGAACTTCTGCGTAAACGGAAAAACTATCCATGCCAACAACACAACAAGGACGCAAAAAACAAAGAAGGCAATACCGCACTTTGGTTTGGCTTTCAGCCTCGTAAACGTGGCACTCGGTCTCACGATGAGATCAATGAGGTTTTGCCAACTCTCTCTCATAACAACGGTTCTCAAGACACCAAAGCGTTTCGGTATTCGCACGCGAGTCAGGCAAAACGACAGACAATATAGCAAATTTCATAGAAAATAATGAAAACATTCTGACCCTCACCGCGGACGCGTCATCCTTTAGGACAAAATAGTTAGAATAGGGTTCGGCTGAAAACAGTATCGGCGTGACTTATCTGATAGAGACCTTCTTTACGGTTCACTCTTCTCAACCTCTAACTGCGCCTTCTGCCAACCGTAATCAACGCTTCCTTTATAGAATTTGTCTGGATGCTCAACCGCCCAAATTTGCTTATGGATAATCCAGTTTTGTGGGTCTAACGCGAGTGCCTTTCGCCATTCTGTCATTGCTTCGTCCTTTTTACCATTTTCCAGTAAGATGAGTCCGAGTTGAAAACGAGCAGCCGCTTCGGCGTTCGTCTTTGCAGTTGACCCGTTTGATGGTTTCATCTCACGAAGTAGCATCGCATTGTAGTCGGGGTCTGACAACCACTTTTCAAGCATTGCAAGCGTTTTCTGATTCTTGACATTGACATTGAAAGGTGCTTTAACGAGGCGACCCGACTCGTCAATCATGACACCATAAGGAATCGCTTTGAGGTTATAGCGAGTGCCGAAAATATTTTGTGAATCAACGAGTGTAACAAAATCGGCATCCGCGGCATCATGCCAAGGACGTACCACAGATGCGCCTTGTGCATCAAGTGCGATTGAGACCAAGTTCAACTTTTCTTTATGTTTAGCGTAAAATTCCTGCCAGCCCGGCAGTTGTCCACGGCAGCCTCACCACGAACCCCAAACATAGAGAAACGTCTTTTTGCCTCGGAAATCCCGCAAATGTCTTGGGGTATCAGTTAAATCGGGGAGCGTGAATTCGGGAGCGAGGTGCGCCGGATGGATCACTTCCAATCGGTTCTTTGATGCTTCATAAATTTCATAGCCAAAGACTTCGGCTATGTGAGTCGGGTGTACATAAGTTACACCGTCAATATCCAAAGCACCGTCTTTGTCATCTTGGAATCGAAGCGGTACACACAGTTCTAATTCTACACCGCCGCACAAAACCACCATCTCCGATCCTTCTGGATATTCTATCTTCAACCCGAGTTGCTCAGCAAAGGGTTTTAAAGGCACTAACCATGTGCCATTTTTGAAAATAGGTGGTGCGGTAAATGTAACGCGCCGCGCATCTATTGAAACCTGAAAATTCTCTTTCTTCATACCATCCCCTTCAGCGAACCCCATTTGTACACCCATTACGAAAAATAATACCAGCAACGTTGAGAGTCCGACTATAGAGCGAAGTTTGCGAGTAACAATCATTTTCCCTTTCTCTCCCTATGTTGCGCATCGTAAATTAGGAATTCAATTACCTTTTCAGCAGTTTTCGGCGTAAGCCCTGAACCTGGCTTGCGCATCATTTTATATACATATTTTCGCCACTCTTCCGGCGTGAAGGTAGAGTTAATGGGGCGCGCAACTGTATGGCACCGGCTGCATTTATTGGTAAAAAGTTCGTAAGTCTCCTGCATCTTCACAGGATAAGCAGTAACATCAATAAAATTAGGACCCTTATCCGCTGGATAGGTTTTTGGGACTGTGCGCGGCGCGCGCAAGGCATAGATCATTCCAATTCCTACGAGGATGATTACACCTATGACAGTTCCCCAGACAATTGTCTTTTGCATGTTCACATCAAGTTTGCGCGATTGACCCTTTTTAGAGAGTCGTAGTTTCAGTCACACCTACAACCCGTTTTAGAGACCGCTGCTACCGCGCGATAATATCCTTCACTTTCTGTATAATAGCATCCGCACTAATACCGTGATGTTCCAAGAGTTCCTCGGGTTTTCCAGAACGTGGCACTCCCGTAACGGCGAGTTTGTGAACACAAATATCTTCAGTTGCAACAGCGTCCAATACAGCATCTCCTAAACCGCCTTCAGGATAATGATCTTCAACAGTGATTAAAGTGTTGTTTGTCTCGGCTGCCGCTGTTTTCAGTGCTTCCGCGTCAACGGGTTTGATGGAATAGAGGTCGATAACACGGATAGCAATACCTTCCGCTTCAAGTGCTTCGTATGCCTTCAACGCCTCATGAATGGTAACACCTGCGGCAACAACTGTTACCTTATCTGCGTTGCTTTGTTGAATAACCTTAGACCCACCGATAGGGAAATTTTCATCGGTATCATAGAGAATAGGCGTTTTGGGGCGCGAGGTTCGGAGGTAAACGATACCTTTATGTGCGGCAGCCTCGACGACAAGCCGTTCAGCACTGACAGCATCGCTCGGATAAAGCACAACTGCTCCTGGAATTGCCCGGAACATGGCTATGTCTTCTAAGCCCATCTGTGAGGGACCGTCTTCTCCGATTGAAACGCCACAATGTGAACCGGCATATTTAATATTTGCTTGTGAAATCGCAGACATCCGAATCTGATCGTAGGCACGCGATAAAAACGCAGCAAAGGTGGAAACAAACGGAATTTTCCCGCGCTTCGCTAAACCGATACCTGCCCCTACCAAGTTCTGCTCTGCGATGAACATCTCAAAGTAGCGGTTCGGATGAAGCACCATAAACTGTTCGGCATAGGTAGAATTTTTGGTATCTCCGTCTAAGGCAACAATATTAGGGTTTGCACTACCGAGTTTGGCGAGACCAACGCCGTATCCACCACGTGTAGCGACCTCTTCATCGGACGGATAGTCAGGCGGCTCACACTCGGTATCGATATTAAGATTTCCATCTGTATTGACAGCATCAGGTGATTCAATCTGAACAGGGACATCTAAATTTAATGGACCGAGTTCGGCTAATGCTTTGTCAAGTTCCTCACCTTTGGCAACAGCCTTCCCGTGCCAGTTATCTGCGTCTTCAAGGAATGAAACGCCCTTCCCTTTAAACGTCTTAGCGATTATCATCGTCGGTTTATCTGTTGAAGCTTTGGCTTGCGCGAGGGCAGGCAAGATTTCATCAAAATCATGGCCATCAATCCCGATGGTTTGCCATCCGAACGCCTCGAAACGCCGACAATAGGTGTCAACATCAAAGGCGTACATAGTGCGCTGACTCTGTCCAAATGCGTTGACATCCACAATTCCAATCAGATTATTAAGTTGGTAGTGCGATGCCAAAGCGGCGGCTTCCCAGACCCCACCTTCAGCGGTCTCGCCATCACCGAGAAGCACGTAAACGCGATAATCAGATTTGTCTAAGTATTTGCCGTTGAGTGCCATACCGAGTCCGAGCGATAACCCTTGTCCAAGGGACCCGGTTGCTACCTCTGTCCATTCAAACCGAGGTGTAGGGTGTCCTTCCAAGATGCTGTCGATTTGCCGTAGCGTCCGGAGTTTTTCGGTCGGAATGATCCCCGCTTCGGCATACGCAGCATAGAGTAAGGGTGCCGCATGCCCCTTGGATAAGATGAACCTATCGTTGTTAGGGTGCTGCGCGTCGTCACAGTCATAACGCATCGCGTGGAAAAAGAGAGCAGAGACGATATCCGCGGCTGAGAGACACGTGGTCGGATGTCCAGACCCTGCCTCCGAAGTGGAGATTATGGAGTGAATACGTAAGTTAGTTGCCTTTTGTTTGAGAATGTTCTTCAAGGTTTCCACAAATTCGCCAATCCTTTTTCTAAATATAGGTTTGCCCTTTAGCCATATAGAATCGCATCAGTACGTCCAAGTACCCGATGTTTAAGAATTTTTCTCGTTCAATTGATCCGCTCTTCGTTGTGCAGCTAATGAGAGATAATGTGCTTGGCAAGTTTTGACCAGATCCTCAAAAGTTCCAATAGCTTGCGGAAGGTCTTGTAACTTGACGTATGCTTCTGCTTGCCAGTACTTCGATTTTGCGACGATTTCGCTGGCATCGATGAGACTGTCCTCGGTACTTTGAACTTCGTATTCAATAGCCTCGTTAAATTTTTCGATTGCCCGTTGATAATCTTTCTCTTCATGGTAGGCTGTCCTCGCGTCCCTATAGGCAGCGTTAGTCTGTTCTTTGGGTCGGAAAAGTTGGACTTCCGGCTCCGTGGGAGCGAGTTCAAGTGGGGGCAGCTCTACTTCTAAATCATCTTTGCCTTCGTCGGGCAGTGCGTCTACTAACTCTACAGGTGGTTGTTCATAAGCATTAGCATCCGCAGCAGCATCTTCTTCCTTGGTATTATCTTCTTCGGCATTAGCCTCCACAACATCTTTTTCTTTCGTATCATCCTCCTCGGTATCATCTTCTTCGATATCATCTTCGTCTTCATCTGCCTCGTCTTCGTCCATTATTGTGCCTGCCGCTGCTTGACGAAAAGCCTGAGAGAGCGCGGTATCGGTATCGTCGTCATCATCTTCTTCCAGAAATGCCTCCTCCGGTGCCTCATCAAAATCATCGGTTTCGTCAAAATCATCGGTTTCGTCAAAATCATCTGCTTCGTCAAAGTTATCGGTTTCGTCAAAATCATCTGCTTCGTCATAACTAAATGTCATTTGTTCCTCCGTTTTCTGTTTTTATATTCCGGTAGGCTTGAGAACCAACCCCCCGCTTCGGCTATCCGATATATGCTGTAAAACGAGGGTTTAGCACTCACTCCAGCGTGGGTATGGGCGGGTATGGTATCCCGCCCTCTACGCCAATTTTAAAGTCGGTATACAGCACTATTTGCGTATAGGCTTATAAACGCCGCGTGAATATTTAAAGGTTCCTAATACTTGACCTTCACGTTTGCCCAAGTGGTCGTCATTTTATCAGCTGGGTCAACCGCCAGGACTGCAAATTCGAGACCCTTCTCATAAATTTGTTGAATGTCGGCTTCTTCCAAAGCGACACTGAAAATCGCGACCTCATCAACGGTGGCATCGGCGAAGCGTCCCGCACAACAAGTGTCGTTACCGATGTAAACTGGACCGCTATCCGGATCAAGCTGATTCTTAGTCAGATCCATATCACTCTCCATCTCACCATCAATATAGATGTACCACTCACCGGTGTCGCTATCATAAGTGGTCGTATACATGTGCCATTCGGTAATATCTTTGGGACCGACTTCACCATCGCGCCAACCACCGGGTTTATTCCAACATCCGCCGTTACAAATGGGCCATGAAACGTTCTTCGTTCCTTGGTTGGGATGGATAATATAGGCGTTACGTTTTTCAACCATCCAACCGTGCTGGTTCCAAGTATCGGTATGGCTTCTCACCCAGATCGTGACAGTTATTGCGTCTCTTGGGTTATCATGTTCCGGGATGACGACATGCGCACCAGAGCCATCAAGTTCAAGTCCGTCCCCAAACTTACCATCAACCCATTTTGGACCGTCCACCAATTCGCCATCTAAGCCATTTTCAGATGCATCGGTTGCGACTTTCCCGTTGCCTTCATCAAAGAGCCACATGCCGACAAGGGTATCTGGGTCAATTTCGGCTGAAGTAGTGGAAATGAACAGAATGCTAAAAGAAAAGAGGCTGAAACATGTAAGAGTTATACTCGAAAGCCAGAATTTCCGAGAAAAAAGAGATCTAAAATCCATTTTTACCTCCTGTTGGGTATTACAATTCAAGCACTTCTATACATAAGCGATTTATCCAAGTACGGCGACCACGTCCTAAGGCATAAAACGCTTAAAATACCAATATATTTATCATATCAGATTCGGAGGTATGTGTCAAGAGGAAAATGCAAAGGTATTCTGTTATCAGTTGTCAGCAATCAGCAATTGAGTCGCTTTTACAAGAAAGCACCTGCGATTGGAAAATCAAAATTATGGAAGAACTGCACGGTTCTGATAAATTACAAAAAACGTTGACAGCAAAGCAAGTTTCACCTACAATATCCTTATATATTTTTACATAAAGTGTAGGCAAATATGAAGGGAATAGGATTTATTTTTTTATTTTTAGGCGTTGGTATACTGCCCTTGTTTGGGCAGTCTGTAGCGTTAGGAAATCCGAAAAGTGATGATCTGCAATTACGCTCCGATTTCAGATATGGAAATTTCAAAAACGGCGTTCTCATTGCGCAGGGTTTAACAGAGCAAGCAGCAGATTTGCAGACGAAAACCGAGCCGGAGCATCCAACGGAAGAAGATAATTCAGCAGAGGACACTGAACTCTCAGGCACTGAATCAACTTTGGAACAGACGCCTAACACGCCGACCCAGCAAACCGAAGTTGTCAATTCAGAGAACAACGAAACCGCTGGAGAGACAGCCGTGCAGTGGGAAAAGACGCGGCGGGTGCTCAAAGTCGTTAACGACTATGAACTGGCAGCGAATGAGGTATTAACAAGCCTTATTATAATTGCGGGCGACGCGAGGTTAGAGGGGCGCGTCACCGAGAATGTGGTCGTCCTCGGCGGAAACGTTGAACTCGCACCCAGTGCCCAGGTGAAAGGGACACTTCATCTTATTGGTGGAGCGGTTACAGGAAACATAGAGAAAGTAGAAAATCTTCAGGTAAGTAATCGCTGGCAGATGATCCCCGCGGCAGTGAAACTTGTGATGCATCCGCGAACCTTCTGGGAAATCCGCAAAGAGATGGACCTTCGGTTGATGATCGTTAAGTTCGTCCTACTTCTCTTTATGTATCTCTTGGTCGTCGCGATATTTCCAAGACCGATAAACGCTGTCAGTGGGCTATTGACCCATCAACCGGTCAGCAGTATACTATTTAGTGCCTTGATGTTAGTTGTAATACCGCTGATTCTTTCGCTGCTGACGTTGTCAATTATTGGCGTTCCGTTTATGTTGTTGGGGTTATCCTTTTTACTGCCGTTAGCGATCTGTGGGAAAGCGGCGATCTTCCTTACGCTCGGCGGGACTCTCTTTTCAGGTCGATTGAAACCGCTTGCGGTAATTTTCGGTTATATCCTCTACTTTATGGCGACGGCACTGCCATATATTGATTGGATAACGTTTCTTGTTGTCAACACAGTTGGCATCGGAATCTGCCTACTGAGTGCTATCAGCATGATGAGATCACAAGACCGGCGGAGAAACACATCCCTGCTCCCCGGTAACGAATGGAGTCCGCGCTCAGAAAGGATGTAGTTCACATGCAATTAGCATCACCCCTTTTTCTAATTTTGCTTATTATAGTCCCTCTGCTGTTTATTGTTTCCCGATGGCTGCAGAAACGGACAATCACCCCGGTTGTACGTTTTTCTGACTTTAACCACGGCTTTGCAGCCAGCGTTCAGAAGATGCGACAGACCTTTTCGGTTAAAGTGTTACCCGCTCTGAGAATTCTGAGATTCATCATTCTCGCACTACTCATCGTTACGCTCGCCCGTCCGCAACTCTCTCAAAGTCACGCGTATAGATCAGCGGAGGGGATTGATATCCTCTTAGTTCTTGACATCTCGGAGAGTATGCGGGCAGAGGATTTTGAGGGCACCAATCGCATCCAAACTGCCAAATCGGTCATCAACAATTTTCTGGCACATCGTGAAAACGATCGCATCGGTTTGGTTGTTTTTGCTGGCGAGAGTTTTACGCTCTGTCCGCTCACATTAGATTACCCTGTATTGGCAGAATTGCTTAGCGATGTAAAACTTGGGCAGCTGGAAGATGGAACGGCTATCGGTGACGCACTCGCGACTGCCACACATCGGTTACGCGTTTCGCAATCGAAAACGAAGATTGTTATTCTCCTGACCGATGGTGAGAACAACGCTGGGAGTATTGCCCCTGAAACAGCAGCAGCCGTTGCGGAATCTTTCGGCATTAAGGTTTATACCATCGGCATGGGGAAAGAAGGCGGTGCGCGTATCCCGTACGCGGATACGACGTTCGGCAAACGGTACCGAGAGGTTTTAACCTATCTCGACGAGAAGACCCTAAAACTGATTGCCAGTACAACAGGTGGCAGTTATTTCCGCGCGACAGACGGACAATCGCTGAAACAGGTCTATACAGAAATTGACAGGTTTGAAAAGACGAAATTTGAAGTAGCCAACGCTATTGTTGAAAAAGAATTAGCAGGATATTTCCTGATACCCACAATGTTCCTGTTGGGAATGGAGATTCTATTGAGCAACACAGTCCTACGGAAAATACCATAATGGATAGGAGAAAAATGGAAAATATTATTGCATGTAACTTAGGCAGTTATCGACAGTTTGGTGCCAATGCATATACGCACTTGGCAGAAATCGGTTTGACGAATGTGGAGATCGGTGTGCCTTCGGCTGAATCTGTCGGCGAAGTTCAGTCAAATTTGAAAGCACACGGGCTCACCGCCACAAGCCTTTTAGGGCGTTGCGACGTTCAGTCTGAAACGGTTGTTTCCGACTTCCAGCCAACATTAGAGATTGCCGACAAGATGGGTGTGAAGGTAATATTTGTCAGCGCGCACGCTGGCGACGCAGACCGGAGTGCCGTATACGATCGACTCCGCGCTATCGGCGAGAACGCTGCACCCGCGGGGATTAAGGTGTGCCTGGAAACACACCCGGATTTGATACACAACGGCGACATCGCGCTTGAGACGATGCAAGCGGTTAACCACCCGAATATCTGTGTCAATTTCGATACAGGCAACGTCTATTATTACAACCATAATGTGACGGCTGTTGGCGAAGTCCAGAAGGTTATTCCACACGTCGGTGCGGTTCACCTTAAGGACACAAACGGCGGCTATCGCACGTGGCATTTTCCGACGCTCGGTGAAGGCGTGGTTGATTTTAAAGCGGTCTTTCAGACACTGAACGATGCCGGTTTCTACGGTCCTTTCACTATGGAATTAGAGGGTGTTGAAGGCGAAAACCTTGACGAAGCTGGCGCCAAAGCACGCGTGGCAGATTCGTTGCAACACCTAAAAGATATAGGGGTCATCTAATGGATACGAATCTTTGCGTTATTCGGCTCGGTGAAGGAGAACGGATCGGGGATACACTTGGGAAAGTTTTGGATACCCCAGATATGACGACGATTGGAGCTTTCGCTGTTTCGAAAGAAAACCCGACTGAGCTTCACTATCACGATTTCGATGAGTATTGGTATTTCACCGAAGGCACAACAACCGTGACGCTCCGAACGGCTGATGGTCAATCCGAATCCTATCGTATCGGTCCTGGGGATTTGGTCGTCACACCGAAAGGTGTTGAGCATGGACATACCCCAGACGATGTTGTTAAAGGGGTGCAGTGGGTGAGCGTGATTCATCCTGATGCCCGTCGCGGGCATTTGCACCGAGAATTCGCATCAGTATAAAAGTGTAGGCATATCCCGTTGTGCCGTGACACGGAATGTACAATATGAATACAGTAACCCTTACCAAACGCGAGATCAAACAGACACTTCTCAGCCACCAGAATACGCTGAGAACTTACGGTGTGAAACGGCTTGGACTTTTCGGATCCTATGTTAAAGACACTGCTCATAGCGAAAGCGACATTGATTTTCTTGTAGAACTTGAGGAAGTATCATTTGACCGGTATATGGAGCTCCGTATTTTTCTCGAAGATCTATTTCAGAAGAAGATTGACCTCGTCATCGCTGATTCGCTCAAACCACGTTTGCGACCACGCATCGAAAAGGAAATTGAGTATGTCGCAGGACTTTGACATCTATCTCGAGGATATATTAGAGGCGATAGATAGGATTCAAGAATATGTACAGGATATTACACGCGAGACCTTTGAAACGGATCGGATGCGGGTTGACGCGGTCATCCGAAACCTTGAAGTCATTGGTGAGGCTGTTAAACAGGTGCCTGATTCCGTTTGAGAAAAGTATCCAAGTGTTGCATGGCGCAAGATTGCTGGGTTGAGAGACATTCTCATTCACAAATATTTTGATGTCAACCTTGAAATTGTCTGGGGTGTGGTGCAATCAAATATTCCGATTTTGAAGACAGAAATCCAAGAGATTCTTAAGGAGAAAAGCGAATAATTCTATAGCACACGCTTACTAAGAAAGGCAAAATTATGTCAACACAAGCAAATCCGTTGTCAAGGCGGCGGTTAGGACGCACGGAATTAGAGGTCACATGCCTCGGTATGGGCGGTGCAGGTCTCGGCAGAGGCGATGTCACCGACGATGAAGCGGTCGAAGCGGTACACCGAGCGATTGATTTGGGAATCAATTATCTGGACACCGCACCACTCTACGGTGAGAGCGAAAGACGGGTAGGACTTGCACTCGCTGATGGGTGGCGTGAGAAAATTTATCTTGCCACGAAAACAGGCACACATCCTGAATGGCGCGGCGATTTTAGTGCCGCAGGCACGCGCCGTAGCGTCGAAAATAGCCTTCGGTTGCTGGGTACAGACTACCTCGATGTCTGCTTAGTACATGACCCAGATAGTATGGACCCTGTCGTCGCGAAAGGTGGTGCGTTGGATGAACTTCAGCGGATGCGCGAGGAAGGACTGATTAAGTTTATTGGACTTGGGGTCCGACAACACGAGTTCCACAAAATTGCCATAGAGACCGGTGTCGTTGATGTTATTCTAACGTATTTGGATTACACGCTCCTGAGTCAAACCGCAAACGAGTGGTTGATACCGCTTGCTGCTGAAAACGATATTGGCATTATTAACGGGAGTCCTATTGCGATGGGGTTGCTTTCCGGGATTGAGCCAGATGTATCAGCCAGCAACGCACACTTAGACACATCTGACGCTGAAAAAGCACATCAACTCTATCAGTGGGCAACTGAAAACAACCTGAACGTGCTGAACCTCGCCATTCAATTTTGTTTCCGCCAACCGAGGATTGCGATGAGCTTGACGGGTTCTAAGAATGCGACAGAAGTAGAGCAGAACTTTGCCGCCGCTACGACACCGGTTCCCAACGATGTGTGGAAACAATTACAGGCACTTTTGTAAGTAACAGGAAAGTCAGTTGTCGGTTAAGAAGTGTTCATCTAACAAAGGGTTACTCTTAAGATAGCGTCAAAACCTGTAGCCCGTAATGTAATGGAGGGCGGATTTAAGGAACGCACGCTACAGTCCTAATGTCCGTTATTCTTCCGCAAGGTATAATTAAAAAATGAAATTTCAGGGAAGAGTCGCATTGGTAACCGGCGGGAGCCGTGGAATTGGGAAGGCAACTGCGCTTAAAGTTGCAGGTGAAGGCGCGAGCGTTGCTGTTCACTATTCCCGCGCGATTGATAAAGCGGAAGCCGTCTGTGAAGAGATTCGCGGTTTAGGACAGGAAGCGATACCTGTTCAAGCCGATATCGCCGATAGAGATGCCGTGAACAGAATGGTGACAACCGTGGCGGAAAAACTCGGTTCAATCGAATTGTTAGTGAACAACGCCGGAGCTGTCGGTGATATGATGTTTGACGAGCTCACACCGGAACACTGGGATCGGATTGTCGCGATTAATCTGACAGGTCCCTTCAACGTGCTATGGGCAGTCAAACCGGGAATGATTGAGCGGCAATTTGGACGTATTGTTAATGTGTCGTCGATTGCTGCGTTGGCAGTCCGTCCGAATCAGCTGCCTTACGCGGCAGCGAAAGCCGGAGTTATCTCGTTGACGAAATCGTGCTGTGGTCCGCTTGCACCCCACAATATACGTATCAACTCGGTCGCGCCGGGTGCAATAGCGACAGACATGTTAGGCGAAGTCTCAACAGAAATGGTTGAGCAGCTGCGTTCAACAACACCGCTTGGTAGGCTCGGCGAACCGGAAGAGATGGCAGATGTGATCGCGTTCCTCTTAAGCGAGGAATCAAGTTATATGACAGGATCAACTGTTATTGCAAGTGGCGGACGTATCCTTATACCGTAACGGTAAGTTCCGTGTCACCAATTTCCAAATCAAAGGCGACAAACGTCTGCTTGGCTTCACAGAGAAATGTATCGCTCTGAAAATCGCGTCGGGAATGAACTTCGCGCAGGTCCCACCCGTTGACCTGAACATGACGTATCGGTGCATCAATAGCGAGTGTAAAGTTTGCTGTAGGGAATTGAGTAGAGAGGTTAATCTCTCGCGTAACCCCCCTACCCCCCTTCTCAGGGGGGCAAGAAGCATTTTGTTCCGAGACTGAGATATCAGTGAGTTCACGTGCCATCCAATAATGACCGATTTCTGAGGTTTTCATCCAAAGCGTTTTCGTGCCATCCGGATCATAATTGTCAAGTCTCGCCTTAACAGTCTTCAATATGTCAAACCCACATTTTTCACCGTTGAAATAGAACCCGGGCCAATGTCCGACCAGGACACACGGAAGTTCCTTTTCCAGAATTGGTGGCAAGCGACCGCCTTGCAAATCTTCCGTGATAAAGCGGTCAGCATCGCCTAAGTCGTAGCCTGTCCATCCACCGAACCAGTCGCCAGCACATGCGACAATACTGGCAATTGCGATTCCGTTCTCCTTCTCAACATACCAGATAGGCACATCAGGAAGTTCGTCGTGTTTGAGCCAGAGGAAATAGAAGGGTCGTGGGTTGTTATTGACATGTTGAGAGGCAGTTAGCACGGCTTTGGCATACGCTGCCTCTTGGCGTTTTCCGAAGGCACCCGGGCTGGTCACGCCTTCACACGGAATGCCGACATTATCAAGCATTTCCATCGCTGTGATGATATAGTCTGTGAGCCTATTATCAACAGGCGGATCTACCCATTCGACCTGTTCCCACGCCTCGGTGAGCGTGAATGTGTCCAGATCAACGACAGTCGTATGCGTGAGCATCTCCGGTGTCAAATCGAAACTGGGCCAGATAAGTTCTCGGTAAACTCGCAGCCATGCCTGATATTCCAACGCCGAAAAATCGGGAAACCCCTCATCAACGCGCCCAATTCCAGCGGGATAAGGAATAAGGCTGAATTTACCTTTCACACCGTTCTCCCAACACCATTCTGCCCATTCTGCTGCGAAATCTGCGGGGATTGTTGGCGGTATTTTTTTCAGTTGAGAGGCGTTTCCCTCCCAACGGTCAGGTGGCACACCGGGCTGATGCCGTGCTTTCCATGCGTGTCGCTGCTGTATCCAATAATAGGTAAGATTGATGACCGGACACGAATCGTCAACGATAAGAGAGAGAGGGGTTCTTAACAGGGGGTTGCAGATAGTAGTGTTCATAATTCGTGTTCTCTGTCGGGATGGTTGGGATCAAACTTTTAAAGGCAGGTGCGATAGTTAAATTTCCTTGAGACAACTTCTGATGTAAGGCACATCATCTGCCCACAATCCTTCAACGCCGTTTTTGATTGCCCAAGCAACATCCTTTGCCGTCTGAATGAACCCGGCTTCCACAACAATCCCATTTTTCCGAAGTTGCTTGAGCTGCCGCGTAACAGTGGGTACGAAAGTATTATAGAGTTTAAAGTGGTTAATCCGGCTCCACCCTAAGATCATGCGGTCTGCATCAATTGCGGCGGCTGCTTTGAGGAAATTCGCCATCGGATTGATGAGTATTGCGCTCGTCCCTAACCTCGGTTCTAAATGTTTGGCATCAACAAGTAGCTGCTTCCGGAGGTAAAAAGTGAGGATACTGGTGAGATGGACGACCTCGAAGTTGCGTACGCGTTGGACAATGATAGGGAGCAGTTCTGGCGTGTCCGCCTTCGGCTCAATGAAGCACGGCATCTGGTTTTCCCGTGTAAATCGGAGAGCATCATCAAGGTGTGCAACCGGCTCATCCGAGTCTACCGCTGTTAATTGTTGAACATCTTTCCAGTTCAGTTCACTGAGCGGCGTTGTACATCCTGTAGCTTTCCGTATATCATTTCGGTTGAAGTCGACATGGATCAACACAGGTTGTTTATCCTGCGTAAGACAGACATCGTACTCATATCCATCGGCACCGTCTGCCAACGCTTGCTTAAAGGAAGCGAGGGTGTTTTCAGGGGCACGCCCCATGCCCCCGCGATGTGCTAAGAGTTCAATCTTCATAGGTTAAGCCTAACTTCTTTCCGTGGGCTTCAACTTACTCTGTGTGCGCAGAATAGGTATCCGAGTAACTCAATTCTTCTTATGCCACATCCGCTCAAAGTTATCCTGCGGCGTAAACCCTAAGATACGTTTCGTTTTGATATTCGAGAACTGCTGATGCGGCAGGTCTGCGAAGATATTGAAAATTTCACAACGTGAAGGGAGGTCTTCCAGATCAATCTCCAAACCGAGCCGGAACGCTTCACCTGCATCCCGCCAACTGACAGAAAACGGGTTGAGATCGGTGCCTTCCGCTTGGTCTTCGTGTTCCCGGAAACTGAGAAACAGATAACAGAGAACATAGATGTCGTAATGCTCAGTGAAGACCTTACAGATTTCCTGTCCTAATCCTTTCGTCAACGGATAGAGTCCGGTGCTTGTGTGAGGTGGAACATCCGGATTAATTTCATAATCGTAGGTCGTATAATCATCACCTTGAATGGTGAAATGTGGGCCGGTGTTGATGACGCGGCGGATCCCGTGCTCAACAGCGGCGCGCATTGTATTATAACACCCACGCGTGCTGACATCAAAAGCCAGTTGTCCGTCGTGTCGGAGCACGGAGCAGTTGAGAATTGCGTCCATTCCTTCAGTGGCGCGCATGACCTGATCCAACGAACCGACATCAATATGCATCGATTCATGCTTCGTTTCAATGTCGTTGATGTCCGTAACGCGCAAAGTATAATAAGGCTCCAACGCTTTGACGACATGTGGTCCGAGATAACCGTTACCGCCTAAAATGAGAACCTTCATGCTACGCCTCCTTTGTCTGTGATGGTACGAATTGCGGATCGAAGTTTAGATGTCCCTTGGCTTTCCCAATCGAGAATCGGGAACCCGGAAACTCTGATTGGACATGAAAAATTCGCCACGGCGACGAAGATCCAAGCGCGCCTTGGAAAGCAGCGACTGCATCATTCATTTCAAGCCACATCGAGTCATATTCGGTGGTTGCTACGGCATCAACTGTGATGAGATTGCCGAGGCGGAGGCATGTCACGTCGATTTTACCCTCGCGACCGAATTCTCTGCACGTGAACTCACCGAGATGTTTTGAAAGCACAAAACTATCGACTGACGGACGCGGTCGCCAACTCTCTGTGACGGTCCAGTCTTCACCGTGTTGCTCGAAAAGGCGGAGTGTGCTTGCGTAAATAGCATGTTTCACACCTTCCGCCGACGCTGCCATCAATAGATTATAGGTGCAGCGCGTCTGGTAGTCGATAGCGTAATTGTCCGATTGATCGGCTTCAGCGAGGAGATCGTGCGGGACTTCGGCGATGTGTATAATAGCATCCATGCCGCGGACAAGTTCGTTGGTCGATTCGTCGTGCCCAAGTTCGCTTTGCACGAATGTGCCTTCAACATTTTCAACAGAATATAATTCCGTTAAGCGGAGCGTATGTTCTTCTTTCAATACGCCTGCTATATTGCGCGCCAGTTCGGAACCGGCGGAGGTAATCAAAATATTCATAATTTTTATTTTTTTAATTATTAGGTTTCTGCTCCGATTTTTCCGATGTCAAAATCGGGTTTCCGATGCGGACATACAACATCGGGTGTTAAAAGGTTTAAGGACCTATCGGTGCAGGACAAAAATCATCTGTGAACTGCGTCTACAAAGCATCCTGAATCTTTGCTGCAATATTGTTGATTTCATCCATATCACCCTCGCTCGGTCGCCACGGTAACCGAAGCGGATCGCCTTCCCATCGCGGAATTAGGTGCAGATGGAAATGGAAAACAGTTTGAAATCCTGCAGCTTCATTCGATTGAAACAGATTAAGCCCATCAGGGGTTAATGCTACCCGAATCGCGTTTGCGATCGGAATCGCGGCTTGCATAATTTTAGTGCCGACCTCTACGGGCATATCAAAGATATTTCGATAGTGCTGCTTCGGTATCACGAGGGTATGCCCTGGGTTTGCAGGGGCAATATCCATAAACGCGAAGACATGTTCATCTTCATATACTTTGGCTGCCGGAATCTCACCAGCAACAATCGCACAAAAGATACAATCCATTATTTTAATTATTCCTTGCGGTTAAACAATGTGGGTTTGAATTTTGACATGCCCCTTTTTTATATCCGCTCTCCATTTTGCAGCGTCCTTGAAGAAACCCCCAAGCAAAAACCCCATAAGCGATCTGCTTCATTACGAGCTACGCATTTTGAATTAAGGGAAAACAGAAGAGTCTCAAAGAACGGTTTTTTTTATTATTTTAGCAAATTTGGCATAGAAAATCAATTGGAAACTTGTCTTAAAAAAATAGAAATGTGGTATACTGACACGTCAGGACTCCCTTAACCCAAAAACGTCGAAAAACAATAGCAAAGGAACCTCAAAGTGATTACACGTATATTGTATGCAACGGTTGTGGTCATAATCCTACTCACCACTGCAACAACATCGCCCACCCAAACGACCGAGGAGATCGCTGAGAATGCATTAGCCGCTACGGTTTACTTAGAGATGCAGGATAGTACCGGTTTAACGCTCGGTATTGGTAGCGGTTTTTTTGTCCGTCCAGACTTGATTGCGACCAATTTCCACGTCATCCAAGGTGCTGCACGAGGCACCGCAAAATTGGTCAGCAAACATACCAAATACACGATTGAAGGTATCACAGCCACAGACGAGGACAACGACCTCGTGTTGCTAAAGGTTATTGCTGAGGGTATCCAACCTTTGTCGCTCGGTGATAGCGATGCAATTAGGATTGGTGCAGAAGTGTACGTCGTTGGTAACCCGAAGGGTATGGAAGGGACATTCTCTGATGGTATCATCAGCAGCATTCGGAGGGAGAACGCTCAGACCCGTTTCCAAATGACAGCACCAATTTCTCCGGGAAGCAGTGGGGGCCCCGTATTAAATCGTAAAGGTGAGGTTATTGGTGTGTCTGTTTCTGCTCACCAAGACCTGGATGCACAGAATATTAATTTTGCGATTCCTGTGAACAAACTCAAGCTCCTGCTCACGCGCGCAGAAACAGCCAAACCTCTAACGCAAGGCAGTAAATCTATACCTACAAAGACATATTTCAATTCGGGAAATAAGAAACTCAATTTAGGGGACTATGCAGGTGCTATCGCCGATTACACTCAGGTTCTTCGCTTAAAACCAGATTCTGCATCAGCCTATTACAATCGAGGCATCGCTAAGAAGGAACTAGGGCAATATAGTGCCGCGATTGCCGACTATACAGAAACTATACGACTAAAACCTGACCACGCCTCAGCCTATTACAACCGAGGTATTGCCAAACGTAAACTGGAACAATATGATGCCGCGATTGCCGACTATACAGAAACTATTCGCCTAAAACCGGATCACGCTTCAGCATACTACAATCGAGGTATCGCAAATAGTAAATTAGGAAAATACTTCGCCGAAATCGCTGATTATGATATGACAATCCGATTAAAACCTGATCACGTCAAAGCCTATCACAATCGAGGCGTCGCTAAGGCAACCCTAAAGCAGCACAGTGCCGCCATAGCAGATTACGATACAGCTATCCAGCTCGATCCAGATGATGCTTCCGCATACTACAATCGGGGAGTTGCCAGGGCAAATCTGGAAAAATATAAAACCGCTATGACAGATTTCGATATTGCAATAAGACTAAAACCTGATTACGCCAAAGCCTACCATGGTAGGGGACTCATGAAAGCGTCGTTAGGACGCACCTCAGAAGCGAAACAGGATTATCAAACTGCTTTGAAATTAGCGAAAGAGGCAGGCAACAAAAGTCTCATAGAAACCATCAATCGATTGCTTAAAGACTCTAACTAACGAGAGATGAACTCGGAAAAGAATAGGTGGGTATAGAGCCACGTCCTTACACGAATCGTTCCTTCCTTAAGGTAGATTCCTTATCTAATGAAGACAACAAATTTGTTCGGCATTCACGGAACAGCAACCCCAGAAACAGAACCTGCCATCTTCACTTGCGCGCAGATTACAACGCAGCGACTTCTTGGGTATTTTTTAATAATTTATGGCATATGCCACAGCATTCCGCGTTTGTTCTGATTTATTTCTTATTTTCGTTTTGGAAGGGCATTGATAGCATACCATAGCAGCGTTGCAAGCGTGCGGTGTCCTTGATTTCTCGACCGCGAGCGTCTATAGTGATTACTACCATACCGACATCCCATGGCATTATAGAGTGTAGTTTTTTTTACATTTACCAGTTTTAAGGCTTTCAAAGCCGCTAATTTTGGCATTTCCCAATCCTCCAAATGCTCCAATTTGTACAATTAACCAATTAACGCAAAAAGATAGACATCGGGTACAAACAGTTCCATAGAACCTGATAAAATGTGGTGTTTACTATCCTTTTCTACTACTTGCTTCAATACAAATTATATTAGAAGACGCATACCAACAGAAAAGGTTTAGACAATATCACACTATTATAGTTTTATCAGCGTTATTTCGGCTAACGATACGCTTTAAATCCAGCCTCCACTCGGCGTTTATGATAGAGGTTTAACGTGTCGCCCTCAATTCTTGCAGTCACCCGTCTGCCATCGCTGAATGTCACCTGAAATTGTGTATCAGAATCCTGTAAGATTTCTTCTGTTTTCGGCAACGGGATGTCCTTCTGTTTTGCCCACGCTTGAATCAGTTTTGTGAGAGAATCTGCATCGCTCGGTGGGGATGCTGTTAACTCGATGCTGAAAACTGGCATGCTCTTATTGACGTAGTTAAACCAACGTGCGGTCCGAAGGAACGGTACGAGTGCCTGCAACGCCTCGGTAGTGCCAATTCGGCTTAACGCCTCCGAAGAGAATCCACGTACATAAGCAGACTCGCTCATCAAAGCCTCTCCTAACGCGGGAACAGCTTCTCCTGCATCGGGCCCAATACGGGTTAACGCTTGCGCCGCAAAAAACGCTAAATCTGTGTCTTCACGATCCGCCAGAACCCTCACTAACGCGGGAACTGTTTTCGACGTTGGCACCTTAATCATACCCAATGCCGAGATTGTATGCCGACGCACCTCCTCCGATTCATCCGTCAACAATGCAACAAGCGCGTCAACCGACGCTGCTGCGACAGGTCCCATCTCACCCAACGCATACGCCGCAGAAGCACGGACGTTTTCGCGTTCGTCCTTCAACGCAGATACGAGCGCAGATACAGCGGGGACACCAACCGCAGCAAGTCCGTGTGCTGCGTCACAGATATGGAGAATCGGTTCCATCTCAAACGCCTCTTTTTCTTCATCAAGCGCGTCAGCAAGAGACTCAACAGCCGGTTTCCCGATTGCACCGAGGGCATAAATAGCGTTTCGCCGTACCGGTTCATAACTATCTTCAAGGGCATCAATGAGTGCGGGGACCGCCTCGGCAGCAGCTTCACGCATGAAACCTAAGGTGTTGGCAGCTTCCATACGCGCCCTTGTGTCGTCTGCTCTCAGTGCTGTAACTGCCGATTCTATATCCAGCGCGGCAGATAGAGGCTCGGTTTCATAGAGATCTGCTTTGCCGGACATCCAGTTCCAGATATATGTCCAGAGGATTTCGGCATCATAAGGGACATGGTTGACTTCCGGCGGTTGCCAAATATCGGTCTCGCTGTTCCATGAAGGTGCTGTGGGTTGCTCCGTACGCATAAAGACAAATTTCATGCCGTAGCGACTTAGGGAGACATAGTTTTGAAGAAACGAATGCACCATATCGAAGTGCATAATCCAGACAGTGCCAAGTTCACCAGACATTGGCACGAGGTTTCGATTCAGGAAATTCTCTGAGAGCCGTCGCGTCCCGTTTCCACCTTCGACGTGGGGTTCGTGCCGTTGACGTTCGCCATCAAGCATGAATTCTCGGATGTATTGCGTTCCGGGTATGATACAAGTCGGTCCCTGCTCAGCGAGACAGGGTTGTGGATAATAGAACAGGATTGCCCAACGCGGCGTTCGGTGACGAGGTCGTTTTCCACCGGCGTGTCCGTCTTTGTGAAGCGGCATCATCAACCGTTCTTCGCTGTTCTCTTTTCCGCTCGGTTTACTTCCCGTAAAATTGGGGTGGCAGTGCCGATGCGGATGCATGACATATCCGTTACCCAAAATACTGGTAAGCGCGCCGCGCACCTCTGGGGACTCCAAGACGACTTGAAGTTCCGGAACTAACGGTAAAATGTTATTGAGCGGGTTGTGTTGCCGATCGCCTCGAAAATCTATCGCGCCAGCGAAAAGTTCATCCGTCTTGTGATAGATGGTTTCATGGATGTGTGTCGGCACATCAGCGGTGACGTTGACGTACCCGTTGACAATAAAATGGCGAATTTGCTCGTCGTTTAAAAGATGTTGTTTCACTGTTGTCACACTACCTCCTGCTTTTTAGTACCATACCGCTTTATTGACGACGTTTTTCAACGGCTCGCCTTCAGCGAATCGACGCGCGTTTTCCAAGAAAAGTTCAAACCGCCGTGCTTCAATATTCTCCGCATCTTTGACAGCAATATGTGGCGTTATTAACACATTCGACAATTGCCACAATGGACTTTCGACAGGCAACGGTTCAACTTCAAAGACATCCAAACCGCACCCGGCAATGATACCCTCTTCAAGTGCCGAAACGAGGTCAGCGAGTTTCGTCGTCTTGCCGCGCCCGATATTGATGAAGTAAGCGGTGTTTTTCATCAGGGCAAACCGCTCCTTGTGCCACATGCCCTCAGTTTCGGGTGTGTGCGGTGTCGTGGTGATCACAAAGTCGGCAAGCGGAAGGAGTGTGTCCAGTTCAGCAGGTTCGTGTTTCTCCACAAAATGGACTTCATACTCCCAGCGCGCGTCAACACCGATTACTTTCATCCCGAATTCATTACAGAGGCGTGCGGTCTCATGCCCGATACCGCCAACACCGACAATTAGTGCTACCGCTTGTGCGAGATCAATGTATCCACTTTTGCGGGCATCTTTGCTCCAGACCCCTTCACGTTGTGCGTCCATATAATACGGCAATCCACGCGAAAGCGCAAGCACGAACATCATGATATGCTGTGCGATATGGTCGTTGTAGATACCGCGCGGGTTACAGACGACGACCGGATGGTCAATGAGTGCTGGATAGTAGTAGCCGGGGAAGGGACCTGCGGCAGGGTTCTGTAGCCATCGGAGGCTTTTCGCCAACGGCAGTTGTTCAGGCGACACCCAACCGTAGACTGCATCTGCATCTGGGAGGTGTCTCGCGACTGCTTCATCTGTCTCTGGCAAGACGACGGTGTATACGGGTAATTCGTTGTGAAGACGTTCAGCCCATTCGTGTGATTCCGCGTTCTGCGGCGGCGTGATTATGAGTTTAGGCACGAGTAGTCTGTTCCTCTCTTTTTATCCCTATTTTAGCAGAGTAACATCAGAAAATCAAGGTTTTTCGGACCCTACAGGATTTAGGGTGGCAGAACAGACTGTGATTCTGGATGGGTACAGCGCGGTGTCAACGTCTCTAATTCTTTCAATTTTTCATTTGACATTTAAAACAAAAAATATGGTATAATTTAACCTGTAGATCGCTGTAGAGAAATAGCGTAGGACGAGCTGCACGTATTCATGATCGGAAACTAATTTGCTTGTTACTTAACCCAACTAATGATGAGTCCGATGAGGCTTCCAATACCAACAACAATACTAATAGCAATGGCAAGGTTCGCGCGGTGCGTTGACGATGATTCAGAACGCCCTTCCATTTTTCCCTTTATCCAACTTACGTCCTGCTCAAGTGAACCCAGGCGAGTATCCACGCGCTCCATCCAATTTAAAACGAGCTTTTGAAATTCTTGATTGTCCATGTGTGACTCCCTTAGTATTAAAAGACTAAAACGAACTTCATCAGAATTTTAGCACAATTCCAGAGAAATGTCAAATTCTTCCTGAGTGTATGAGTGAAAGGTGTGATTTATGGAAACGCCACTCAAAATCAATTTTGACAAAGGCACCCTCATCCTACAGAACGTCCCAGAGGCACTTGAATCGCAGCTGCCGGACATCCGTTGGGACGAACGCACCCTCACCTTCCGAGCACCCGCCTACCGCTATCGGAAACTTGTCTCGCAATTGCGCGCACACGATGTCCCGTATCAAGATACAGCACGGCAATTCACAATAGAATCCTTCACGCACCAAAAAGCGGTTTCACCTTATCCTTATCAGACCGAGGCGATTGATGCATGGCACGCCAACGGCAAACGCGGTGTTGTAAGCCTCCCTACGGGTGCAGGTAAAACCTTCATTGCAATTTTACTTATCGCCGATACGCAACGTCCGACACTCGTGCATGTGCCGACAATCGATCTCATGCACCAGTGGTACACGGTGTTGACGGACCACTTCGGACAAGAGATCGGACTTTATGGTGGCGGTCAGCACGAATTGCGAGATATTACGGTGACGACTTATCAATCGGCTGTTATGCACGCACCGCATTACGGCAACCGGTTCGGTTTCGCCATTTTCGACGAATGCCACCACCTGCCGGGGGAACAGTACCAATATGCCGCAATCAGTAGCATTGCACCGTTTCGGTTAGGGTTAACAGCCACACCTGAACGCGTTGATGGAAAAGAGAGCCGACTCTATGCGCTCGTCGGCGAGTGTTGTTATGAGGCAAAAGTGCAGGAACTCTCTGGGAAAACACTCTCCGAGTATCGCGTTGTGACCATCGCGGTTGAGATGGAAGACACGGAACGGATCCGGTACGAGGAAGCGCGCAGCACTTACTTAAGTTTCCTCAAACAGTCGAGAATCAATATGGGTACGCCACGCGGCTGGCATACATTTCTCTGGAAAGCCTCACAATCCGATGAAGGCCGCGCCGCCTTCAAAGCATATCTCACCCAAAAACAGATCAGTTTCGCCTCCACGACAAAACAGGAATGGGTGTGGAAATTGATACAGAGACATCGCGGCGATCGGATTCTTATTTTTACACAGGATAACGACACAGCCTATCAACTCGGCACGCGCTTCTTCCTCCCGGTGCTAACACATCAGACGAAACTCAAAGAGCGGAACGCCTTTTTGAACGGATTTCGCGACGGCACCTATTCCATCCTCGTCACCTCAAAAGTGCTAAACGAGGGGGTAGATGTGCCGGAGGCGAATGTCGCCATCATCGTCTCTGGGAGCGGGAGTGTACGAGAACATGTGCAGCGGCTCGGACGTATCCTCCGCAAACGCGAGGGCAAACAGGCAGTACTTTACGAACTCATCTCTAAACAGACCAGTGAACACTTTGTCAACAAGCGACGAAGACAACACGACGCCTATCAGACACTTTAAAAATTCGTATAGTCTAAAATCGCGTCGCTCGTAATGAAGCAGATCGCTTATGGGGTTTTTGCTTGGGTATTTCTGTAGATTTCTTCAAGTACGCCGCAAAATGGAGAGCGGATTCGAGAAAACAATGCTAAAGTCCAAAACCACGTCATTTAACCGCAAGGTACAATTAAAAAATGCTCACCAAAGACTTACTTCAATACAAAATCCAGAAGGGACAAATCCACCCACAATTTATAGAACCCACTAATAGCGAATTGTTGAGGGTAGCTGAGCAGCTTATTGCTGTTTTTGAAACGTCGCCGAATGAGTCGCGCGCAACGCTCTTGGAATCGAGTAAGCACATAATTGACAGCACACCGGTGGCACCTATAATCAAGCGCGGACTCGAAAAACTCTTGTTAGATCGGACTGAGTTTGATACCGCCCCCAACGAAGAACTGATCGCATTTCGGCATAAACTCTTTACGGAAACGAGCCGTCTGCTTTCACAAAAACAGTTCGAGGATTACGCAGCCTACCAGCGTGAGGTGTTACAGATAATGGTAGGTAAATCGCCTATGGAGCAGACAGAGCTGAGTGCCAAACTCTACGCGGATTTACCGAGCAGCCAACCGGTCTTGACATTCAATACACTTTCCGCCGAACGCCTCCTTCACCGTTACAACACCGCGCAAGTGCAAGGGTTACTCCTCCATTGCAACACGCTCACGCTAAAACTCGCCGATTCCATGACAGCCGAACTGCGTCAATTGTTCAAATACCTCAGATTCAACCAACTCCTCTCCACAATTCGGAAAGAAGGCGAACTATATGAAATTACAGTGGACGGACCACTCAACCTCTTTTACAAAACGAAACGATACGGTATGAATTTGGCGAACTTTTTTGTTGCTGTGTTGCATCAACCGAAATGGGAACTCACAGCAGAAATCCAGTTTCGGAACAAGCAGCGTTCTCGGTTATCGCTTGATGAATCGTGTGGTATCAAGCCGATTTCACAACAATTTCTCGCGTACATCCCCGAAGACATCCAACTCTTTCAGACGATGCTTCAGAATAAAACCAACGATTGGCAGGTCCGTCCCGGAAGCCAATTTCTCCCTCTCGCAGGCGATTTCTATTGCTTCCCAGACTATCAACTCGTCCACAAAAGCGGGACAGAGACAGCCATTGAGTTGTTCCATCCGTGGCATCAAGGGCACCTTATTGTGAGACTCAACACACTTGCTGAACAGAAAGATGTGTCCCTTATCCTTGGTGTCTCAAAGGAATTGGAAAAAAATTCGCTGATTGCGGAAGCGTTAGAAGCATCCGCGTATTTCTCGCAGTTCGGTTTCACATTCCGAGATGTCCCGACAATGCGATCTCTGCTCCCAATTCTAAATTCGCTTGTATAGAATAGCGCGGAAATGTGAAAATCCATATTTTTTTTTGTATTCTTAAAAAAAGAGATTAAAATCCACAATACTCGAATCTCAATCCAAAAGGAAAACATCGCAATGAAAACCACATCGCTCTCCACTTTTTTTGTTTTACTTCTCCTTTCAATGTTAGTTACATCAAATTCTCTTGCCCAAGATTACACAAAATGGAAACTCCCCGAAGGTGCTAAAGCACGACTCGGTAAGGGAAAAATTAATGAAATACAGTATTCTCCAGACGACACTCGACTCGCCGTTGCCAGTTCCATCGGTATTTGGATCTATGAGGTTGCAACTTTCCGAGAACTCGCGCTGCTAACTGGACACACAAGAGTTGTCTACAGTTTAGCGTTCAGTCCAGATGGAAAGACACTCGCAAGTGCAAACCGGGATGAAACAATACGCCTATGGGATGCTACTACAGGCACACACAAGAAAACACTCAAAGGACATACAAGTGATGTCCAGTGTGTTGCATTCAGTCGAGATGGAAAGACACTCGCAAGTGCAAGTTCGGACAAAACAATACGCTTCTGGAATGTCGCCACGGGTGAGCACAAGAAAACGCTCAAAGGACATACGTCTGCTGTCAGGAACGTGGCGTTCAACCCAAGTTATTGGACACTCGCAAGTGCGAGTTTTGGGGAAGTCCACTTGTGGGATGCCACCACAGGTGAGCATAAGAAAATACTCACAGAACATACAGATAGTGTCGAGTGCGTTGCATTCAGTCCTGACGGGGCAAAACTTGTTAGTGCCGGAGGGGCTGACTATAGTATCTATGTGTGGGATGGCCGCACAGGGACTCACTTGCGAACGCTTACTGGACATACTTCTGCAGTTCAGAGCATCTCTTTCAGTCCAGATGGACAGACATTTGCCAGTGCGGGTGATGACAAAACCATCCGTTTGTGGAATAGTATCACCGCCGAATATATACAAACACTCATAGGACATACAGATAGTGTCAGAAGCGTATGTTTCAGTCCAGATAGTCAGACACTCGCCAGCGGGAGTTGGGACGATACGATCCGCTTATGGGACGTTTCCACGGGTCAGCCGCTGAAAACACTCACTGGACATACACCGCGGGTCAATAGTATCTCCTTTAGTCCCGATGGACAGACCCTTGCGAGTGGAGGAGGGGACCATACCATCCGTTTGTGGAATGTAGACACGAATGAGCATAAACAAACACTCATAGGACATACTGCACCTGTCAGTAGTGTGTGCTTTAGTCCGGATGGCACAACACTCGCAAGCGGAAGTTTCGACGAGACTATACGCCTATGGAATGTCAATACAGGTCAGAACCTGAAAACGATTAGAGATCATACCGACGCTGTCCTGAGCGTCGCTTTCAGTCCAGATGGGAAAACACTCGCAAGTGGCGGCCTTTGGGACCTCGTTCTGTGGGATGTAGATACTGGACGCTTCAAAAAAGCATTTTCAGAGAACGTGCGTGAAGTTTATAGCGTATGTTTCAGCCCAGATGGACAAACACTCGCAAGCGGTAAAGGTTATGGGCCCGGTCTCCTTTATCTGCGAAACATAGACACAGGAGAAAATAAAAAAATCGTTACTGGGCATAGAAATTCTATCTTGAGTGTCGCTTTCAGCCCAGATGGACAAACACTCGCAAGTGGAACAGGGAATGCAGACGGCACAATCCATCTGTGGGATACAAGCACCGGACAACTGACACAAACAATCAAATGGCATCCAGATAATGTCAGTACCCTATGCTTTAGTCCTGATGGACAAATACTTGCAGGTGGGTGTAGCGATAGGATGATTCGTCTATGGGATATAGCCACAAGCGATCACAAAAAGACATTTACAGGGCATACGTCCTCTGTTAAGAGCATCCGTTTCAGTCCTGATGGACAAACGCTCGCCAGCGGAAGTTGGGACAGCACGGTGCTGCTATGGGATCTTACTACAGGTAAGTAGAAAGGAACGCGACGCAATGCAAACCAGATTATTTTCCATCTTTTTGATACCACTTCTGCTTTCAACACTATTTCCGCCAAACACTTTCGCTCAAGATTACACCCAACTCAATTTGCCGGAAGGTGCGAAAGCACGACTCGGAAAAGGCGTGATAACCGATATACAGCTGTCGGTTAATGGTAAGTACTTGGCTGTTGCGAGTTCAATTGGTGTCTGGCTATACGATGTTAACACAGGATCCGAAACTGCTCTGATTATAGGACACACAGAGGCAGTGACGCATGTCGCATTTTCACCGGATGGCAAAATCCTCGCAAGCAGTGGAAGCGACAAAATTATTCGCCTCTGGCGTACAGAGACTGGTGAATCCCTATTGTCCCTCAGTCCTCCCACCAACCCGATTCATCTGAAATTCTCAGCCGATGGGAAAACGCTCATAGGGAAAGACAGGAAAGGTACAGTCAGTTTTTGGGATACCACTACTGGAGAACAGTTAAACACTTTTACGCCAAACTTACCCAAAATCAGACTTGGAAAAGATAGGATTTGGTCGTTTGCAACGGACGCGTTTATTGACCAGACGGTTGGCTTTATTTTTGCAGTTGGCAACAAGGACGGCACAATTAGTATACAAGATGGACGCACCGGTCGCGAGATGCGAAAACTTATAGTGCAAGCAGATGATAGCTCGGCCCTGCCGATTCAATCCCCGAGACCATACACCTATAAACGCAAAATTATAGACGGACAACCCGCTACGAAGTGGGTGAACGGCTTAAATTTCTCTCCAGACGGTAAAACATTGGTGAATGGGATTAGTTATCAAGTTGCGCACTGGGACGGTAGCTCAAGCGGAAGGGGAGGTCCAACGGAACTCTGGGATGTGGAGACAGGAGAACAACTCGCAGTCTTCCCGTATGGTATAGGTGCCACGTTTTCAGGTGACGGTAAAACCGTTGCTATAAAAGCTATAGGTGGAAAAAGTGATTGCGCGATATGGGACATCGCGACACGCCGTAAAATTGCTGAGTTTCCACTGACGCTAAACATTCGGTTTTCTGGTGATGGCAAAACCCTCGCTATTATAGAGAAAGATAGCTATAAGATATGGAATGTCGCCACGCGTAGTGAAATCGCCTCACACAATCCAGTTGTGGAGTGGTTTGAAATTTCTCCAGAACGCTTCATGTTATCACAGGATGGCACGCTTCTTGTTACCGCAGACGAATACGGAACTGTTGCTGTGAGAGAAACCAAAAACGCTAAGCAGCTGCGCCTCGCCATTACAGATTATACAAAACCATTTACGGCGTTAACATTCTCACATGATGGCAAAACCATCGCAAGCGGCGATAGCTCCAGCACTATCCACCTCTGGGATACCCACACCGGGGCCAAACAGAACACGATTAAAGCGGCCGCTTACAGGATTGAGGGATTAGCCTTCGCTATAGATAACACAACCTTAACCACCGCTAACGACCAAGAAGACATCATACAGTGGAATATTGCTACAAGCGAACAGGTCGCTGCTCACACACTTCCAAACACAAACATCTCCATGGAATCATCATGGTTCGATGATGGCACAAGTTATCAACGAAAGGGAGTCACATTTGCACCGAATAGCGAGAAACTGGCTGTTAAAAATATGGAAAAGAGTCCGATTGAGTCCTTTGATACAACTATTGAGATATGGGATATAACGACTGATAAACCGCCGCGCCACCTTATAGAGTTTGTAACAGATTGGGGACCTATAGCATTTACGCCTGATGGAAGTATCTTAGCAAGCGGCAGTGATTCCCATGCTGCTACCGACCTGTGGAGCACACACACTGGTAAACGGATTGCCACGCTTAAAACGCCTGGAAACTGGATAAACGACTTGTTAGTCCGGCTTCGTCTCCGTGATAGTAGTATTTATGCCTTGGCATTCACACACGACGGAAATACCTTGGCGGTTGGAACCCGAGATAAGCACATCCAATTGTGGAATGTGACTGACCAACAGCATATTGGAAGTCTTGAGGGACACAAATACGTTGTCTGTGAGTTAGCATTTTCACCTGATGGGAACACGCTCGCCAGCGGAGATACAGGCGGTAAAATTCATTTATGGGAACTCCCGACACGCCGACACCTCACCATCTTTAATGGTCATAAAAGTTACGTTCGCACATTGGCATTCGCACCTGATGGAAAAACTTTAGCAAGCATAAGTGGTCATGATGGGACCATATTCCTCTGGAATGTGCCATCAAAATAACAAATGTAATCAACTTGAGACATTCAACAGGATGAAAATAAATTTATTTTTTACTTTTCCGACGTTACTCATCCTTTTAGTGCTATCTCCAACGAACACCCTTGCACAAGACTATACAAAGTGGGAGCTGCCAGAAGGTGCTAAATCGCGTCTCGGAAAAGGTATTGTAACGGATATACAGATTTCGCCCGACAACACCCGCTTAGCAATTGCGAGTTCCGCTGGCGTATGGCTCTATGATGTCAACACAAGCAATGAAATCGCACTCTTTAGTAGAGAATATAAGCATAAAGTTGAGGAAACTATCCCACGGGTGGTATTTTCACCGGATAGCAGGACACTTGCCAGCAGTGGATATGATGATACTATCCGAATATGGAACACCGAGACGGGTAAACACCTACTTACAATAAGTATGCCTGTCGCTCCGGCTCAGTTATTTAAATTTTTAACTGATGGTACATGGTCAACAACTATTATCCCTGCTGATGAAGTGGAATCTTTTAAATTCTTACCCGATCACAAAACGCAGTCAATATTTATCATCTTTGGTGGTCCACTTAATTCGTTTAAATTTTTACCCGATAGCCAAGCACTTGTGATTCAGAATTCAAGCGGAACAGTCTGGCTTTGGGACATTACTACCGAGGAACAGTTTGTCACTTACAGTCCAAAGCTGCCTAAACCCGGACTCGACAAATACAAGACTTGGCTTCAGATGGATAGTCCTGCTGCTCCCGACAAATGGAAACTTGCGACAGATACTTTCGTTGATCTCACTGGTGGTGCCACTTTTGCATTTGCTGTTGGAGACAAAGAAGGCACAATTAGCATACAAGATGGATCCACCCACCAACAGATAAGGACATTTACAGGATCTACCGACGCTGAACTATCTTTGCCCATTCAAGATAGAGTGCGCCGCCCGGGTAATGCCCGTCCGATTCCAAATGAATTGCCCACAACATGGGTGAAATGGGTGACCGGGTTAGAGTTTGCACCGAATGGGAAAACACTTGTGAGTAGAAGTGAGTACCGGATGGTAGATCATCTGAATGGTGGTTGGTCAGCGCACCAAGGTCCAACTGAAATTTGGGACGTTGTTGCAGGAGAACAACTCGCAGCACTGCCTCCTTATGAATCCCGTTGGTCGGATGTGGACATAAAATTTTCAGAAGACGGAAAAACCCTTGCTATTATCGGAAGCGGCGGTTGTGCAATATGGGATGTCACCACCCGCACTGAAATTGCCGTGTTCAATGGGGAGGTAGATGTGAAATTTGCTGGTAATAGCAAGATATTCGCCGTTATAAGGAACAATAACTTTGCAATATGGGATATTGCAAAACGCTCTCAAATCACCGCGCTTAATACAGTCCGAGAGCGGTTTGCGCTCATGCCGAAACGCTCTGCTGCTCAGCAGCGGGAGGTACCAACCCTTGCTGCCATTTCTCCAGATGGCACAATCCTTGCCGTGATAGATAAAAACGGCACAGTGAATGTATGGAAGCCCCTAACCAGCATACAATTGCGTACTTTCACTACAGGCTATACAAAAATGTTCACGACCTTGGCATTTGCACACGATGGAAAAACACTTGCAAGCGGAGATACAAGTGGTAAAATTCAACTCTGGGACCTAAATACAGGTTCCACGCGCACGACCTTTACATCGAGTGCAGGCAAACCTATTGACGGATTAACCTTTGGCATAGACAATGCAACCCTTATCAGTGAAAGCGATGGTAACATTGAAACGTGGAATGTTTCCAATAAGAAAAAAATTAACATTCACAACATTCCGGGCGCAGCAAGGGATGGAAGGATAAGAATGTCAAAAAGTTCTAAAACCACCTTCGTTCAATACCTTTCGGGATTAGCTGCATTGACCGCAAGAGGTGGAAAACTGGCTGTTTTTCACGATTTTCAAAATCGGAAGAAAGGGGAAAAGATTACGGTATGGGATATTTCCACTGGCAAACCGTTGTGCACTATCGTTGATGTGACGTGGGGGGATATTATATTGGCGTTTGCCTCCGATGGAAAAACATTCGTAACCAGTGATGACAGTGCCGTACGCTTGTGGCATACATACACCGGCGAGCAAATTGTAACACTCAACATTCCGGCAGATGCAGCGGCGTTCGCACCTGATGGGGAAACCCTTGCCATCGGCGAGGGAAATGAAGATAAGAACATCTCCTTGTGGAATCTTGCCAGACAAGAACGTATTTCAACACTCAAAGGACACGAATACATCATCTATCAATTAGCATTCTCGCCAGACAGCACAATCCTCGCAAGCGGAGATGCAGGTGGTGTAATTCGCTTGTGGGAACTATCCACTGGCAAACACCTCACTACATTCAAATCCTCTGCAGGTTATATTAACAAATTGGCGTTCGCACCTGATGGAAAAACACTCGCAAGCACGAATGGGGGCAGTAACTTCCGAAGTCCTGTTGGCACTATCCTCTTCTGGAATGTTCCAATCAAATAGACAAATGCAATCAACTCCTCACCAACAAAGAAAACAAAGATGATACTAAAAGACGATGGAATTCCCAAACTCAGCACAACACCGCACGCGGTAGGACTTTCAGCGAAGCGACTTACGTGTATCTCCACTGCTGCGCAGCAGTTTATTGATGACGGACACCTCGCTGGCGCGGTGACTGTTGTGGCGAGGCGCGGGAGAATCGCACACCTTGAGGCTTATGGTATGATGGACATTGAGGCGAACAAACTGATGCAGAGAGACACAATCTTTCGCATCTACTCAATGACGAAGCCGATCGCTGCTGCTGCAGTGATGCTGCTCTGTGAGGATGGAAAATTACAACTGGACGCTCCAGCTTCAACGTATCTACCCGAATTGGGCGAATTAAAAGTGGCAGCGGCGGCAGATGCCGAGACATTCACATTGATTGAAGCAGATCGGGATATGACCGTCATAGATTTGATGCGACACACCGCAGGGTTGCCCGGTGCTGCCCGATACATGGCAGGGCAAACTGCGGTAGATAAACGCTACCGAGAGGAAGGTTTGCATCTCCTACACGAATGCAACTTACAAGAAATGGTTGAGCGACTCGGTAGGATTCCACTGTTATATCAACCGGGGACGAAATGGCATTACAGCATCGCTGCAGATGTTTTGGGTAGATTAATTGAGGTGATTTCGGGTCAGCCTTTCGATGTATTTTTAGCTGAACGAATTTTCCAACCGTTAGGTATGGTGGACACCGGATTCTATGTCCCAGCGGAGAAAATTAATCGGCTCACAGGTATGTACGCCCCAACACCAGAAGGTGGTTTACAGGTTATTGACGCACCAGAGGGTGGAACCGGTCATGTATCTGAAACAAGTTTTAGAAAGAAGCCGAAATTCCTATCCGCGGGTGGTGGTTTAGTCTCCACCGCTGCTGATTTTGCCCGGTTCTGTCTGATGCTCTCATGCAAAGGTACATTCGCTGGAAAACGGTTAATGAAAACGGAATCCGTGGAATTGATGACACGCAACCACTTACCAGCACACCTGATACCGCTCGACAAAAAACCGGATAAGCGTTATGCTGGACTCGGTTTTGGACTCGGTGTCTCGGTGCGGGTGCAACAGACAGATTGGATACCTACATCTCAAGTTGGCGAATACGGTTGGATCGGCGGCGCGAGCACCGAATTTTGGATCTCACCGCGAGATGAATTGGTAGTCATCACACTTGCACAGCACATCCCTTTTTCCGAACTGAGCGAAAGGGTCAAACCGCTCGTCTACGCTGCAATCGTAAAAGAGTAGTGCTTCATCCAGTTTGGATTTTAGGGTAGGCTCTTAATCGTAAAATTTACGGCACGCAGAAACGGGCAATGAATTGCCCTACTACGAACTGGATTTACCTTCAATTTGAAAATGGATAGAACAGTAGTTTCCACTTAAAAAAAACATTTGATGTACATCAGAAACCTCTTTAACTGACAACTGATAACTGACAACTGACAACTACTAATATGATTATCAAAAACAACCCCGAACACGTAAGTACTGATCAAATCGTGCTGTTCCCTTTTGACGACTACAGCATCCCGTTTCAACACGGCGTTCGGTTACAACTCGTGCCTTACAGAGCAGGCGTTGATCGGACCCGAATTGTGGTACATCCGGGGCCTTCCCGTGCACCCGACAGTTCCCGTGTTATCTACTATGGATCTGTTCATCGTGTTGGCGACGAACTCTGGATGTGGTACTTAGCACAGGGCGATGACGACAGTTGGCACCATCGGGTGTGCTTCGCAAAAAGCCGTGATGGTTATAACTGGGAGAAACCGGAACTCGGACTCGTAGAATATAACGGCTCGATCCGCAACAATCTCGTGGATATCCAAGGTGGACAGTACCATATTCAGGCGTGTGTGGTGTATTATGAACCCGATGATCCGGATCCTGCGCGTCGGTTTAAAGCCATTATTGAAACCTCCAAATATACCCCAAAATTCGCAGTCATGTTTAGCGAAGACGGACTCCGATGGCACGAAGCCGAACGACACCCGCACCCACCCTCCTGCGAGATGTCCGGTCTTACAAAATTCAACGGTTGCTACTATCTAACTGCACACGGCGGTAACCATATAGGTCCCACACGGCAGATGGTAATATATGCCTCTTACGACTTTGAACACTGGATTGAAGCCTCCTGCTTAGGTTTCAGACGGGGTAACATTCCACCAAGACCTGTCGTATACGGGGCACACCAAGGTGAGCAGGTACACCTCGGTGCAGCGTTATGGAATCGCGGGAACGTGATTCTCGGCTTCTACGGCCAGTGGCACGGACCCAAAAACAACGACCGACGGCACGTGACAATGGATCTCGGTTTGGTTGTCAGCAACGATGCGCTTCATTACCGAGAACCGATTCCTGATTTTCAGATGGTAGAAGCGGCGGAGGATGACTTTGAACATCTACCGACACTGATGAACTTCAAACATGCCGCCCTGATGCAAGGACAAGGCTTTGAAAATGTCGGTGATGAGACGCTTTTCTGGTATGCTCCATGGCCAGAGCAGCTGAGCAACGGTGTCCGAATCGCAACGTGGCAGCGCGATCGGCTCGGCTATCTCCAAACAGCAGACATGGCTCGGAAAACGGCACAGCCTCCACACGTAATTTCAGCACCTATTGACCTTCAAGGACAGCCTTGCAGCGTATCTCTAAATATTGATGGATTATCCGAGTACAGTCAGGTTACAGTTGACATCTTAGACGAACGTTTCCAATCACTTGAAGGGTATTCCAGAGAGGACTGTCTCCCTTTTACATCAGGATTTCATGAAAAAGTGAAGTGGAAAGGCGGTGAATGGGTTAAAGGAAGAGAAGCAATCCGCATCCGACTCAATTTCACAGGGATTCGTCCAGAAGATCCGAAGGTCTACGCCATTTATGTTGAAAAAGTAGGCACCCCTTGATTTCAATCCGATCTTCTGCTAAAATGTAATGTACGGATGGAGGAAACAATATGACTATTTTATATAAATGGCGCGCGCTACTGTTAATCATAGCGTTAACTTTCTACTTTACCGCGTGTGGTCCGAAAGCGATACCGTATTCTCAAAACACGGACGCACCCGAACCGAACGCAGTCGCTGTCGCACACTACAATTGGGGCATGACATCTGCTCAGAACGGCAATTTCGACCAAGCTATCATGGAACTCCACTTAGCTATCCAGAACGAACCGGGGTGGGTAATGCCGTTTTTTACATTAGGTGTTGTCTATGGCAATCAAGGAGAACTCGACAAAGCGATCCAAGTGTGGGAGCGCGCGACGCAGTTAGATGCCGATTTCGCGAAGGCGCATTATAACCTTGCCGTTGCCTATTTACACAAGGAAGAAAAAACACGATCCATTGCATCCTTGCGTAAAGCGATTCGGATAGACAAGGAGGCTCTCTCCTCGGCAAAAGTGGATCCAGCACTTGAGGGCATTCGTAGCACCCCCGAATTTCAAGAATTGGAACACACTGCTGAAGAGAAGAATCAACAAAATTGATGCTACGCAGCACAAGATATGGCACGTTATACTAACCTTTCACCGACAGAACTTGCACACATCGTTGCACAATACCCAATCGGTACATCACTGAAACTTGAGGAGATCCGCGGTGGGTTCGGGAATAGTAATTTTAAACTGACAACCACAACCGGCGAGTTTCTGCTGAAAATTTGCGACGAAAAAGACCCCGCAGAACTCAACATGCAAATCGCGCTTTTGGCGCAGCTCCACCAGCACGCATACCCGACAGTATACCCGATTCTAACCAAGGAGAAGCAGCCCCTGATTCATGAAACGTTTGGCAGCGTGATGATCTATCCGTTTCTACGAGGAACACAACCTTCTTCCACCCCAAAAATACTCGCGCAACTCGGCACGGCGTTAGCGCAACTGCATCGCGTTCCACCAATTGCAGAACTTCCACGCTTTGCGATGGGAATATCGCAGATGCGACCCTTTTTCCAAGAAGTGCAAGATACAGAATTTGCGGCGCACCCGTTCATTGCATCGCTAAAATCGGAATTGGAAACGATGGCATCGCAACTCAATACGCCACTTCCGATGGGGCTTCTACACGGAGATTTATTTTTAGACAACACCCTCTTCAATGGCGATAAGATGGTGGCAATCCTTGATTTTGAAGAAGGTTGCTACGATACACTGTTACTTGACGTTGGAATGACGATCATTGGGTGCTGCTATACACCGGAACACCAACTGAACTTAAAGACTGTACAGAGATTTCTGGACGCTTACAACGCGATGCGCCCCATGACAGAAAGCGAATGGCAGCATTTGGATTGCTTCGTTCACTACGCCGCACTTTCCATAGCGTTTTGGCGATTTAGACAATTTAATATCCGCCGCCCTGACGCGCAGCGCGCGAATACGTATCAGGAAATGATAACCCGTAGCACTCAATTTAAGCGTCATCAGTCGGACCTTTATGGTCGATTTTAGAATTAACATTACATTATCGCAGTGTAAGAGGAACGCACGTTAAAGTCTAAGCATCTGAAGTTCCGCCGCAAGGTAAAATTAAAAAATGTCTTTAATACGATTAGAAAACGTCACCAAACTCTACGATCCAGACTTAATTCTCGACAATATTTCGGTCGCAATTGAGCATGGCGACAGAATTGGGTTAATTGGCCGTAACGGAACCGGAAAAACAACGTTAATTAAAATTATAAACGGTATGCTTGCCAATTTTAAGGGTAAAGTCGTGTCCGCGAAGGGGTTGCGTATCGGATATCTCAGCCAAGAACCGGACCTCTCGCGCGACTGCACGTTAAGGCAAGAAATGCTTAAGGTTTTTGAAAAAAGGCGCGCGCTTGAAGACAAAATGCTCCTGTTAGCGGAGGAAATGGAGACACAGGAGTCACCGCATCTCTTAGCAGAATATGCCCGGATTCAGGAACAACATGAACGGCTCGGTGGTTACGACTACGAACACCAGATTAACCGAATCCTCGGCGGTTTAGGTTTCGCTGAACTGGATTTTAATCTACCAATTCGTGTATTGAGTGGCGGCCAGAAAAGCCGGGCAACACTCGCAAAACTTCTCCTTGAAGCACCGGACCTACTGCTTTTCGATGAACCGACAAATCACCTTGATATTAAAGGGATCGAGTGGCTCGAAAATTATCTCAATACCGAATACAACGGTGCCGTCCTTGTCGTCTCCCACGACCGGTATTTTTTGGATAAGGTTGTCCGCAAAGTATGGGAACTCGCGGAACATAGGATAACAATTTATCGCGGGAACTATTCCAAGTACGTTGAAACGAAAAAAGTTGAGCAATTAGTCGGCGCACGAGCGTTCAAAAAACAACAAGCATTCATTGAGCACGAAGAAGATTTCATTCGCCGTAACATCGCCGGACAACGCACCCGAGAAGCACAAGGTAGACGGAAAAAATTGGAGCGATTGGAGAGAGTCGAAAAACCTAAGCCAGATGCGCCAACGCTTAAACTCAATTTTACACCTGAAACCCGCGGCGGAAACGACATTCTCCGATGCAAAGATGTCGGCAAATCATTCGGCGAAAAGTCGATATTCACAGACCTGAATTTTGAGGTGTACCGTCGCGATGTTGTCGGAATTGTCGGGGCAAACGGCACGGGAAAAACGACGCTTTTCCGTATGATTCTCGGAGAGGAACCCGCTACAGAAGGTGAAATGTGGGTAGGTCCCACCCTGAAGTTTGGATACTACACGCAAGAACTGCAGGGGCTCAACCCCGATAACGAGATCATTGACGAAATCTGGGAGCTGCGTCCACAGCAGACACAAGGCGAGATACGGAGTTTCTTAGGTAAGTTTTTATTCTCCGGTGATGATGTTTTCAAACGGATCGGGAACCTGAGCGGCGGTGAGCAAAGCCGTATACTTCTCGCCAAGTTGCTATTAGCAAACGCCAACGTGCTTTTACTTGATGAACCGACGAACCACCTTGACATACCGGCGCGCGAGGCATTAGAAGCAGCATTAGCGGAATATCCAGCAACGCTATTTATTATTTCGCATGATCGCTATCTCCTGAACAACCTCGCGACGAAACTACTGATTTTCGATGGAACCCCTGGCGGCACCGCGAACCTTTTTGAAGGCAACTACGCCGAGTACATAGCACAGCAACAAGAAGGGAAAGAAAATCAACAACCGAGCGAAAATATTCAAGAATTACAACCGCCACAAACATCTCCGCAGAAAAGTAAGTCGAGATCGAAGCGAAAGCGAAAGATAAAAGCACAACGTCTCGTCGGCAGCAACTAAAAAAACGTTAATTCTCCGAAAAATGCGTATAATTTTCCCGAAATACGTAGTTTTGGCTAAAAAAGATGCCAAAATTGAATATTTTTTGTATTTTAATTTGACATTTGGGCAAAACGGGCGTATAATTATTATATCGTATACGACGGAAAATATATCCGATATGGGATATATTATTTTTCATCGCAAGTCTCTTTCGACTTGCCCGTTTTAATAGTTAGCACTCATACTTACTATTAATCTATATTTTAACGATACCCAAAATGTCTAAAGACCAAGAATTCCATAACGAGATTGATGTCGTAATGCGTGTGATGCGTCATGCGCAAGCGGCTGTCAAATCAAGATTCATTCAAGAAGTTGTCCCGAATCGCCTGACGATTGTCCAGTTTAACGCCCTACAACATCTACATTGGTATGGTCGGGATGCTGGTATGTCAGTGAGTGAACTCGGTGAGCACTTGGGTCTTGCCCATAACACAACATCTGGGTTAGTGAGTCGTCTGGAACGACATGGTTGGGTAATCCGTCGTAAATGTGATAAGGACCGGAGACGCGCTCGGATTAAACTCACGCCGCAATCTGAAGAACTTTTCCGAGAGGGTGTAGAACACGCGGCAGATTTTTGGCAAAGTACTTTTGGGCAGCTATCCACGCAAGAACGTGAAAATCTGATTGAAAGCCTGAAACGGTTGAAACAGGTGATGGCGAAGCCTATATGGCCAAGTTATGCGCAGTTACACCCTCGCGATGCGGATCATCTCCAAAAACGGTTTAAAGCCGACTTGGACGAACTCGCACAGGCAAAACTGAAACTTGTCGGGATGCGATTGATTCTCGCGCAAATCGCAGAAAAGCAGAATGAACACGAACTCACAGCGTACTTAAACCAAGCCGCCTCCGAGGAAATTCGTCATACGAACCGACTGTTGAATCTACTCGGCCGTGGTGAAAATATGGAGGTGCTACTCTCAGCACTTGCCCATGAAGACAACGTCGTCTACGAGGAACTGATTGCCTTACTCGAGACCGCGCCACATGCTGAAGAAGACGAAGAATTAACACTTCTACAACAGATGGTTCAGGATAGTCAAAGATATAAACGTTGGTTTTGTAGTGTTTATAAACAAACGAACCAGTGACTACTATTTTGTCAATGGCCACCAGAGTTTCTGGTTTGGAACCAGAAACCACTTTTCCGGCCGATGACGCTTAAGAGGAGAACATGCAGTCCCAAAGCCCCGAAAGCCTTCCTCCAGAGTGTTATAATGATACCGAACTAATTGAGCGATTTCAACAAGGCGACACCGCCGCGTTTGATGCGCTCTTTACCCGCTACCAGAAACGCACCTATCGCTTGGTGCAACGCTTTATCTCAAACCGAGAAGATGCCTTGGATCTCACGCAAGACGCATTCATACGCGCCTACCAAGGCTTAGGTGATTTTAAGAGCCAGTGCCAGTTTTATAGCTGGCTTTATCGAATCACAGTGAATCTCTGTATCGATTTCTTAAGGAAAAAAGCGAGATCAGAAGTGCTCCTGTATGATTCCGATGAATCGGGAGAATTGCCGATGGCAAACATCCCCGACCCTCGGGCAGAGTCGCCAGCAAAAGCGGTTGAGAATAAAGAGTTGAGAACCCACATCCGGAAAGCCGTCCGCCGGCTCCCGCCAAAGCAACGGCAAATCTTCATTCTGCGACATTGGGACGGACTCTCGCTTAAAGATATTGCGGCAGTCGTTGGTAGATCTGATGGCACAGTCAAGGCACATCTGCTTCACGCCCATCGCAATCTTCGGAAACATCTACGTCCTTACCTACAAGAAGCAGATTCCTAAAAAAGTTTCTGTATGCGCGCTTCTCCAGCGCGCATACTCCCGCCATGTAGGCAGGCGCACGGATAGAAGCACAAGACCGTAAACTATATGTCCGTGGTTTCTTCTGCTGCAAAGAGTGCTTCAACGAAATCTGCCCCTGTGAAATCCCTCAAATCGTCAAGTTTCTCACCAATCCCTATGAGTTTGACCGGCGCGCCAATCTCAGCATTCACCCCAATGACAATACCGCCTTTCGCTGTCCCATCAAGTTTCGTAACAGCGACACCGGTAATTGGTACCGCCTCGTTGAAAATCTTCGCTTGCATCAAAGCATTCTGACCTACTGTCCCATCAACGACGAGGAGTACTTCATGTGGTGCCCCAGCATGCGCTCGTCCCATCACACGTCCGATTTTCGCTAACTCATCCATCAACGGCTTTTTGGTATGTAGCCGCCCAGCAGTATCCACAATTAGCACATCTGCATTGCGATGCTTCGCTGCGTGAATTGCATCAAAGACGACAGCAGCAGGTTCGGCATTCTCTCCACCGCGAATCAGTTCGGCACCCGCCCGCTCACACCAGATGGCGAGCTGATCTTCCGCTGCAGCGCGAAATGTATCCCCCGCGGCGACAAGCACGCGCCGCCCATCCGTGATAAAACGACTCGCAAGTTTACCGATAGTCGTCGTTTTTCCGGCACCATTCACACCAAGCACTAAAATTGTGTACGGTCTTTCATCTTTAACGTCCAGCGGCATATCTTCACCAAGCAGCTTCAGAATTTCCGATTTTATGACCGATTCCAATTCCGAAGAATCACTTAATCCCTCCGCTTTTACTCTCTCCCTCACGTTATCCATTAGCATCAACGTCGTATCAACACCGACATCTGCTTGGATCAAAATCTCCTCGATTTCCTCCATCAGGTCCTCGTCAATCTTTCTACCCATCCGCAAGAGCCCTGATAACTGCGACATCAACTGGCTCCGAGTTTTTGCTAAACCGGACTTGAGCCGATTAAACCAGTTCTCTTGCTTACCTCCAACGTCGGATGCTTCGCGGCTTTCATCACTACCTTTAAACAAATTTCTGAGCATTATCTCTCCTTTTTCTTTTATTGTATTTGTGGCTTCAGCAGCCGCATCTGAATTTTCTACATCCATATGATACTGTAACAACAACCAGAAAGGCAAACTAAAATTAGTTATCAATGGTCAACGAAATATCCACGTCCTCGTTTCTTACTGGAAAAAGATAGGACACATACAAATTACAAATTTCCTTGAAATGTTTGCTATTTTGTCTTATACTAAATTCCGGTAAAGGACGATTTGTCCTTGTATTACATTTTGGAGTATTATAGTAAAGTTTAGAATTAATAGGACACCCTATGCCGGTTCGGTTAGGAATGCAGATCGGAAATATAAGCATTCTCACTGCGAAGCAAAATTGGGGCTCCGCGTGTGGGAAACCAAATTTGGGTGAGTACACCGCAAAACCGAACCTACTGGGGGATGCAAGTGTCCCTTTATTTTTACGATTCACTATAAAAACATATCCTTATAGAAATTGGCTTGGGCAAAACCTCGCCAACGCAATATAACAAATCATATACAAAAAATCGAGGGTATTCTAATGAAAACGCAAACACGAAACCTGCTATCTTGCCTCGCAATAATACTGATAAGCTGTCTACTTCTCAGTGCGTGTGCCGAAAAACAGTTGGAAGAACTCATTGAACAGCAAGAAGAAGAAAAACCTGAGACGACAGAAGAACCTGTCCAACCTGAAGAACCAGTAGTCGCACTTCCCGGCTTACCTGATGATGTGGCAGGCTATACACAATGGCTCAAATTAAACGCTGAACCTATCCCTCCCGTCCCTGGCGGGGACCCACACAACGGCACCAAAAACGTTTATGTCAACAAAACACGGGAAGACATCGCACCAAACGGCGAACAGCAGTTCCCATACCCGGATGGTAGTATCGTTGTAAAGGAAGCAAATCGTCCCGGTAAGGATTATGTGGGACTCATCGCGATTATGCGGAAGAAAGCAGGCGTAGACCCTGATCACAACGATTGGGAGTTCATCGAATATGTCCGAAACGCACCGGATGCTGACTTCACCGTCATTGCTAAAGACGGTGTGTGTTGGGGCTGCCACACCCGAGTTGAAGACATTGATTATGTTTTCACAGAACTTCAGTGACTTCAGCCTAAAGGCTGGAGATTGTTAGAATATCGGCAGCCAGCTGGGACCCTAACAACGTGAGACGCTGAATAGAGTAATATATCGCAATGCTTGTGGTGGCACACAACAAGATGTTTCGGATGCTCCTCAAGTCTGATTCCTCTCTGTATTGTGATCTCAATGGGGAAACATATAGCCCGCAAGGGAGTTTACGATGAATTTCGTTCCTGTAAAGAGTAAAGAGGGTAAACGGTTAATGCCTACAACAGAAACGCGCGCTGCTATGATGATTAAGTCAGGTCAGGCAACGCCTTACTGGGACAACGGTATATTTTGTATACGTCTGAATTATCAAAGTAAAGAATGGACGCAGGAGATATGTGTGGGTGTGGATCCTGGTAGTCAGAAAGAGGGTTTCACCGTCAAATCTGAGTCCCATACATATCTGAATGTTCAGGCGGATGCACATACTCATACTGCGAAGAAGGTCAAGAATCGCAGAGAGTTAAGGCGTGGTAGGCGTTCACGAAAGTGTCCTAACAGAAAAAACCGCACGAACCGTCTTGCTAATAAAGAACGCATACCCGCTGGAACTCGTGCCAGGTGGGACTGGAAACTGCGCATACTTAACTGGCTCGATAAACTCTATCCGGTCACACATATATGCGTAGAAGATATTAAGGCGAGTCCCTGGGAAGGTGCTAAAAAATGGAACCAGTCGTTTAGTCCGCTTGAAGTGGGTAAAAACTGGTTCTATGGTGAGGTTGAAAAGATGTGGCAGTTACTTAACTATACAAGGCTACGAAACAAAGTCTATACGTGATAGTCTTGGTTTGAAAAAATCATCTGATAGGACTGCCAAATCTTTTGAGACACATTGTGTGGATAGCTGGTGCCTGGCATATCATGTGATTGGCGGTGAACCAACTGTGGATAATACAGATATATTCTGTATATCACCTTTACAGATTAAGAGACGACAACTACATAGACAATTACCACAGAAAGGTGGTAAAAGACCACGATTTGGAGGTACAATGTGTCTCGGTGTAGTAAAGAACACTCTTGTGAAGCATGTCAAACACGGTATAGCAGCAGTGTGTGGCTACCAAAAAGGCGGTTTATCTTTACAACCTATACAAGGTGGTAAAAGACTAATCCTTTCTGCAAAGTTAGAGGATTGTAAAATATTAACCAGACTTAACTTTAGATACGACCTCGTGTCTAAACAACCGAAAGTGGAACAGAATAACTTAGCACTCCAACTCACTTTCGATATATAAAGGCAGATTTTCCTCTTCAAGCTAAAGCATGGAGATTCCAATCTGAAGAAAATGTTGAACACACATTATAATAACTGTGTGCGGCACTTCAGCCACACCACCTCACGATTAAAACATTTGAATATGTCCCGTGTCTCGCTATCGTTGCTACGGTTCGCATTCATAGTCTGTATCGCGCTCAGTTTTTTCTTAACGACTGATACAGAAGCACGTCCTGAGTTTGCAACCGAACTTGAGAAAGAGTGTAGCTTTTGTCACCTCGACCCCGCAGGCGGTGGTCCCCGGAACCGTATCGGTGAAATTTTTGAAGAGAACTATTTTGAATTCCCCGAAGATTTCGACATGGAAGCTGTGACTGAAGAAGCCAAAGAGGTTGTTAAACAACTCACCACATCGCTTGATTTCCAGACCGCATTCATCAAAACAACACATGTTGACGCAGAGCAAAATGCGATAGCCAGCTGCAATTCATGCCATTCCTCTATTGACAGATTCCTATTGATGCAAGCAGAAGTAACCTTCAATGCCCAAGCCTCAGAACACATCAGACTTACGCTTTCTAATAATGCTGGAACAACGATGAATGCGTTTGCAACGGTAGATGCTATCCCGAAATACCTCTATGTCAAAGTTGGGCAATTCCGTCTCCCGTTCGCCATTAAACAGAAGGATCACAACATACTTGTTCGGGAAGGATATGGTCTCGGTTCTAACAAACGGGATGTCGGGGTTGAACTGGGTGGAAATGCAGGTAAAGTTTTTTACAATGCAGCCTTCTTTAACGCCGATAACGCTGCAGCGAAAGGCGGACTCGGCACACTTGGTGCGCAACTCGGACCCGTCAGAGCTGGCATTTCTGGCATCCTCGAAAAACCCGGTGAAGACTGGGAACGCCTTATCGGTGCCTTTCTCACCGCATCCTACGCGGGTTTGAGTATAGAAGGAGAGTTCAATTTTGGGAACAGTAGCGCGATATCCTCTTTCGCATCGGATGACATCAACTCAAAAGGTTATTACGTCGGTGCAAAATACCGACTCCTGCCCCAGCTCACCATCGCAGGTCGATACGGATTGTTCGATCCAGATAGAACACTTAAAGGGGACGCAAGCCAGCGGGTGACACTCAGTGCCCAATACAATTTTATGGAAAACGGGGCGATCTCACTGTTTTACTGGGCAAACCTTACAAATGCTGACCGTGGCGAGGATGAAACTATCCAAGATAAAGGCACATTACGCCAACTTCAGGGTACAGACCAGATTATTTTGATGTCACGATTTTGGTTCTGAAGATTAATACAGTTTGACCTGAAACCACACCAGAAACTTACACATAGGAACGGATCCCCATATCCGTTCCTATGTGTTTATATTTACACATAACGCCACTTAAAGACACTTTCCTCATCTTTTTCTCACGCGCTTGAACCCTGCCTAAATCCGACTATCGCTTCTTAAACGCTTAGCACAAAGCCCCCAAAACTTTGGCATGAAAATTGCTTAACCTATCCAGTATCTTTTTCCTACTATATTCGTTAAACCTATCGGAGTAGATAAAAAACGTTTTAAACAGAAGATTTCTCTACAAATAGTCCTTAAACCGTTCCAAACAAGAAAACCGATAAGGACAAAACCGTAAAGTAAAGGAGGCACTTCTCATGGTGTTTTCCAAACTTTCCAAAAATCTTTCGGCGGAGCCTGGAAACCGAAATTTGCTACTAAAAAGTTTAATCGGGGTCATAGGATTGATGACGCTCCTCCTTGGTGCCTGCCTGCTCTACATTGTGCGGGGGAACATGAGCACCAAGACACGATACAGCGTCAACACTTTCGAGCCACAAGGAGAAGTCCCCGAACGGACCGATTTTTCGATTACCTTTTCCGAGGGAATCGTTGATAAATCGCGTGTCGGGACCGAAGTCCCAACGGAAGCCCTTCGGTTTACACCAGCCGTTCAAGGCACTGCTCGCTGGATAGCACCTGATAGAATAGGTTTCTTTTTAGATGCCCCTTTAGCACCCGCCGCACAATATACTGTCAAACTCACATCCGAAATCAATCCATCTGAAGTATTCCAGCTCACCGGGCAAAAAGAGTTTAAATTCGCCACAGAACCTTTCGCAGTTCAGCAGACACGCATGGAATTTAACACTGACGAATCCCGTGAACACGCAATAGGTTTCGGCACAATCACATTTAATTATCCAGTAACGACCGCCGATTTAAAGGCGCATCTCTCTATTGAATTAGATGATGGAACAGAAATTCCGTATCAGATTCAAACCGACACGGTGACAGCGCGGACAATAACATTCGAGACGAAACGGATAAAACGCAGCGACGTAAACCAAGAAATAAAAGTCAAGATTGAAAAGGGATTTAAATGTACAGGAGGGGAAATCGGTCTGGAAAAAGCAAACGTTACACCGGTAATACTGCGTGGTAGAGGAACCCTCGGTGTAACATATTCAGACGTTCGAGAAAGTGACGGGACCCCTTATATTTCAGTCAGTTTTAACGCGCCAGTACTCAGCGATACGCTTGAACCTTATCTTGAAGTTACACCTGCAGTCGACTATCAAGTGACATCCAATTATCGGAACATTAGAATCCACGGTAATTTTAAACGACGTACCACTTACACCCTGAAAATTCGGCGCGGTTTGACAGCACGAAACGACGCAGTTTTAAAAGGGGACTATATGACGCGGTTCAAAATTCCAGACATTCGACCGCAGCTGCGGTTCCTTGGTGACGGCTTCTTTCTCGCAAGAAAAGGACATCTAAATCTTGGACTCACAACGATTAACGTTAAAGGTGTAAAGCTCAATATTGAGAAAGTTTTTGCGAACAACCTCATCTATGTATCAAGATTAGACAAATGGAGCCGATGGAGTCGGAATTTAGGTAAACCTATTCACTCGGAAGTACTTGATATACCCCCTCAATTGAACGAAGAGGTAACGACACCCATCTCCTTAGAGGACTATCTCGCGGATGAACATGTCGGTATTTTCAAGGTTGTGGCACAAAACGCCGATAGGCAGTGGGACAGAGCACATCAATGGGTGCTCATCACAGATTTGGGAATCAGTGCGAAACGCGCGGGCGATAATTTATACGTTTGGGTGAAATCCATTGCTACTGGCACCCCCGTACCAGCAGCGCGTGTGCAACTCATCAGTGCCAACAACCAGACGCTGCTCAGCGGTACAACCAACTGGGCAGGATTTGCGGAATTCACTGAGATTGCAGAAAAAACAAAAGATTTCATACCATTTATGATTACGGTCGCGAAACGTGACGATCTCGCCTTTATCCAATTAGACAGGCATGAAATTGCAACAGCAGACTTTGACATTGCCGGCCCTGCTTACTTGCAAAAAGGCTATGAAGCGTTCCTCTATACCAGTAGGGGGGTCTATCGTCCAGGTGAGACTGTTCAGCTTGCTGGCATCGTTCGGGGACCAAAGCAGAAAACACCTGAACCGCTCCCCACCCGCATCAAAATCCTCGCACCAGATGGCAGAATCATACGAGAATTAAGGCAGCAAACTAACAAAAGTGGTGCCTGTGAAGTGAAAATCCCGATTCCTGACTACGCGCTAACAGGGAACTATATTGCTAAGATGCAAATTGCCGATCGAGTCGTTGGAAGCGTGCAATTTCAGGTTGAGGAATTCATGCCAGACCGAATGAAAGTTGCCATAAGTGTTGATAAATCTTCTTATAAACTTGGAGACGAACTTAACATTGAAGTAAATGCAATGAATCTGTTCGGTCCCCCAGCCGTAGGACGGAAAGTTCAGGTTTCATGTCAACTGGCAGCAGTCCCGTTTGCCGTTTCTGACGATACCTTACCACCAGGTACAGATGCAACAAAATGGCGTTCCTTCGTCTTCGGCAATACCAAGCAATTTGAGACCCAACGGATTGAATTAGGAGAAGCCAAAACCGATGCAGAGGGCAAAGCACGTTACCAATTTACTGTTCCGGCAACGTTGAAAGCACCTTCTTTACTCAACGGGATTCTAACAGCAACCGTCAGTGAGGTCGGCGGCAGAGCTGTCACTGCTTCACACCGAGTTGTTATCCATCCGTACTCACATTATGCAGGGATTCGGCGGACAACTACCGGAGCGGTCAAAATTAACCAACCGCTTCGCTTTGATTACGTAGCCGTTGACGATACAATGGCAGTTATACCCGGTAGAGCCTTAAAACTCAGCCTCCACAAACTTCATTGGAATACAATACTTCGGCAGAACGCCGCAGGACGTTACGAGTACGTCTCCGAACCACAAATGACAGAGGTGAAAACACACGCACTCACTTCAGCAGAAACACCGAAAACAGCGACATTTACCCCTACGGGCTATGGTGAATATCGCGTTCGCCTTGAGGACATCGAATCAACGGCAGCAGCGGAAATAGGGTTCTACGTGAGTGGATGGCGCAACACTTCAGTCTCTATGGAGCATCCTACCCGATTAGACTTGGTGCTTGATAAGCCCGCCTATCGTCCAGGACAGACAGCAAAACTGAATATTAAGGCACCCTTCCCAGGGACGCTTCTGCTCACTGTCGAACGAGAACGGGTGCTCAGTCACCGAACAATAGTAATAAAGGAAAATACAGCAACTTTGTCAATTCCGGTCCGTGAAGGTTACAAACCGAACGTCTACCTCTCAGCAACCCTGACGCGAGCTGTCCCGACGGATACGGGCTCACAACCAGACAACAAATCGCTTCTCCCGGCACGCGCGTTTGGTGTGATACCTTTGAAAATAGATGCAACGCGGAGACGACTCTCAATTGAAATGTCGCTCAAGCCTGATAGCAATCAGCAAGAACGAACACCTCTTACCGATAACCGAGGGCTGATGGTTCCCGATAGCGAATCTGAAACTGTTGTTCATCCAAACAGCGAAATAAACATCGCGTTCGAGGTCCACGGCAGACGCTCCTGGCAGAAATATGATGTCTGTATAGCAGCTGTTGATGAGGGAATCCTCGCATTAACCGACTTCCAAACACCTAACCCTCACGACTTTTTCTATCAACAACGCGGGTTGAAGACGCGCGCCTTTGATCTGTATAGTGGGATTCTACCTGAAATCGCGGATGTCACCGACAACTCAAGTACGGGCGGTGATGGAGCAAGCGCACGCGGATTGGGAAGGAAGCGGCTGAATACGAGCAGTATCAGGCGCGTAAAACCGGTTTCACTTTGGTCAGGATTCGTACAAACCGATGGAAATGGACGCGGGACTGTCCAATTCAAGATTCCACAGTTCAATGGGAAATTGAGGTTGATGGCAGTCGCTCTCGCCGGAGCAGATTACGGCGCGACGGCAGCCTACTTGACTGTCCGCGAACCTATTGTCCTAACACCGACTTTCCCACGATTCCTCGCAGGCGGTGATAAGATCCGTGTCCCAGTCACCCTTTTTAACGGCACAGGTGCGGATGGAGAATTCACCGTCAAATTGCAAGCATCAGGGGACGTGCAACTACTGTCAGCGAGTGCCATCAATCCTTCTGATACGATGACTGAGAAGACCCCAGAAAATCCATCACAACCGTCAAAAACGGAACCGCTGCTGCATGAACTCAGCGTTGATAAAAAAGTTGAGGCAGGCACAGAGGCACAAGTCTTTTTCGACATTCGTGCTCAGGATGCAATAGGAAAAGTAGATTTTAATCTATCCGCAGAAGGGAACACTGAAACAACGCAAATAGACGTGAAACTGCCGCTGCGATCTGTGGCACCACCGGTCACAAAAACAGGGCACGGGGTGGTACATGCGGGTAAATCGGTTGATTTTATTCTCCCCGCAAACCTAATAGCAAACTCGTCGGAGTTTAGTTTGACACTATCACCGTTTCCCAATATTGCGTTTTCGGATAGCCTCCGCTATCTTGTCCGCTACCCACACGGATGTCTGGAGCAGACAACAAGTAAGGTTTTCCCCTTGCTCTATTTCAGCGATTTGGCGCGAAGTGTCGAACCGATGCTGGCAGCAGAAGATTCGGTGGACTACTACATCACATCGGGTATCACGAAACTTGAAAGTATGCTGATGTCGAACAATAACTTTTCATACTGGCCCGGCGGCACTTACGTGAATCCGTGGAGCAGTATCTACGCGTCCCATTTTCTCGTTGAAGCCCGAAAAGCCGGGTACGAGGTAGCAGACCGTGTTTACGATGCGATGCTGGAAGGTTTAAGTACACGGGCAAAATTTTCACCCGACATAGAAGGCAACAATAATGCTAAACAGGTAAAAGCAAACATCGCGCTCGCAACCTATGCGTCCTATGTCTTGGCAGCTGCTGGACAACCCGACCGTGGTACGATGCACTATCTAAAAAACAGGGGTGCCAGCAGTCTCAGTGATTATAGTCACTTTCAACTTGCTGGGGCGTTTGCCCTCAGCGGCGAACTGGAAACTGCTCTTTCCATGTTACCTGTATCGGTATCGCCAAGTTTTAATGGTAAAAGCAACCCGGGATGGGAAACCGGGGGGACATTTAACTCACCTATTCGTGCCCAAGCGATTATGTTGGACGTGCTTGCTGAAGTTAACGAAAACCATCCATCTATTCCGATGCTCGTTAAGAATCTGAGTGAGGCAGCCTCCGACGGAAACCGATGGCGGACAACACAAGATAATGCCTTTGCGTTCCTTGCTCTCGGTAAAATTATGAAGAAACAGGCAGATCGGAATTACAGTGGCACTCTCAAACTCAACGGTGAACACTTCGCAGATTTTGACGCGACCGAGACGCGCTATACCGATGAAGCATGGGACGGTGCACGCATACAACTCACCGTCAAAGGCGAAGGGAGTTGCTACTATTACTGGAGTGCGTTTGGTATCCAACGCGACTCCTTCATTGAAGAATATGAACGTGAATTACAGGTACGTCGTCGATATTTTAACAAAGATGGTGAAAGTCTCACGGGCACATTTGTACACGGCGACTTAATCGTCGCGGAGATAACAGTTAAAGCCCTGACGGCGAATCTGGAAAATGTCGTCGTGGTCGATATGTTACCAACAGGTTTTGAGATTGAGAACCCGCGTCTGGAGTCCCGAGCAGGCATTCCATGGCTGAAAGCGCAAGGTTTCAAACCCGATTATATTGACATTCGCGATGATCGTCTTATCTTCTTCGGGACGTTCCCGCGCCAACGCGAACGTAAATTCTATTACGCGCTAAGGGCTGTCACACAAGGTGACTTTACTTTACCACCCATCGCAGCAGAAGCGATGTACGATCCGACAAAATCTGCTGTAACGGGTAGTATGAGTATCCAAGTGGTTGCAGAGCAATGAAAAATAGTTGTCAGTTATCAGTTATCAGTTATCAGTTAAGAGGATTCTTCTCGCAGTTAAAACTACTGTTCAAGCAACAGCAAACCTCTTTAACTGAAAACCGAAAGATTTTTTCGGAGAAAAAATCGTACCGACAACGGATAACTATTCGCCTGATGGCTACTTTGCCTCTCTCTATTATTGTCCTGTTTACGATCATGAATTGGTGTTTCCCGCTGCCCAAAGCACGTCTCCACCCACCACCCTCTCGGATTGTCTTAGATCGGAACGGAGAATGGCTTCGCGCGTTTTTAGCTGAGGATGGTATGTGGCGCTTTAGCCATCAGTCATCAGTCATCAGTCATCAGTTAAGAGGTGATTTGGTCGAGCAGGATCCCTCTTCAACTGATAACCGAAAACCGAAAACTGAAAGCCCTTGGCTACACGAAGCAATGCTAACAGCGGAGGACAGATGGTTTTACTACCACTGCGGGATCAATCCGGTGTCTATGGCAACCGCCCTCTATGATAATGTCAAAGCAGGAGAGGTTGTGCGCGGCGGCTCAACCATCACCATGCAGCTTGCCCGACTGATGGAACCGAAAGCACGAACTGTTCCGAGCAAACTGATTGAAATGTTCCGTGCAATCCAACTTGAACTGGCGTATTCTAAACCTGATATCCTAAACTTTTACTTTAACATGCTTCCCTACGGTGGGAATATCGTTGGAACAGGGGCAGCGTCCCGATTTTATTTCAACAAACCGCAGCACGCAATAAGTCTCGGTGAGGCGGCTCTCCTTGCTGCCATTCCGAACGCGCCAGAACGTTTACGTCCAGACAGATTTCCAGAAAATGCCCGGCATGCGCGAGCAAAAGTCCTGGACCGCCTCCGCGCACGCGGACAGATTTCCGAACAGCAGTGGCAAGAGGCATTGCGAGAACCTATACCGACAAAACGTTACCCGCTCCCATTCAAAGCACCACATCTCTCACGCCTATTGGTTAAGGGAAACCGATGGAACACAGAAACCAGGGGCCCCACCCGTTACTGGAAAGGGGCAGCAGATGGCAGGATATACACGACAATAGACGCGAAGGTACAAGAAACGGCAGTGCGTATCCTTCGCGAATACCTGAATGCGTCCGCTGCTGGAATCGCAGACTCCCGCCGCTTGCAACCCCATACCGCAAGCACAGGTGCCATCGTCGTTATGGACACCCAAAGCCGCCAAGTCTTGGCAATGGTAGGTTCTCACGATTTTTTCGATCAGCGTGCATTGGGTCAGATAAACGGCACACTCGCCCCGCGTTCTCCAGGTTCCACACTTAAACCTTTCGTCTACGCCCTTGGCATCGAACAAGGCTTGATTACACCAGAAACACTGCTCTTTGATGTTCCTGTTACATACAAGGGATATGAACCGGTGAACTATGATAGCACCTATAATGGCTACGTTACGGCTCGTCAGGCACTTGCTCGCTCCCTCAATGTCCCCGCTGTGAATCTTCATGCGCGGCTGAAAAATAGAACCCTGCACGCTTTTCTGAAACGAGCAGGTATCTCTACACTCGCATCCGGCAAAAAGTATGGACTCTCCATGGTTCTCGGTGGCTGCGAAGTGAATCTGCTGGAGTTGACAACACTTTACGCGGGGCTGGCAAATATGGGAGAATTCGCGCCTTACCAAATAGTTATCAGTGGTCATCAATCAGAAAATCTTCTTGCTGAAGGTTCCCGATGGCTGAAGGCTAAAGCCTATTCACAACGTTTACTCCGAGAAGAGACGAGTTTCATTATAACGGAGATGCTAACAACCTCACAACTACCGGTCAACACTGTTAAAAATCCAGAAGCCTTTGAAATGACCATGAATCTACCGAAGATTGCATGGAAAACTGGTACCTCTTATGGACATCGGGACGCGTGGTGTATCGGGTATTCACCGAAATTAACAATCGGTGTGTGGCTCGGCAATTTTGACGGAAAAGGTGCTCCGATGTTGAGCGGCACAGACGCAGCAACGCCTGTTCTGTTCGCACTCTTCACAGCACTCACAGGACAAGATACACACCGTTGGTATACAACACCTGAACAACTCAAAACGCGAGAGGTCTGTGCACTCACAGGTGCGCCTCCTTCACCACACTGTCCCACTCGTAAAAACGATGTATATATCCCCGGTATTTCACCTGTTAAAGCCTGCGTGATTCACAAACGCATCTATGTCGATGAAGTTACCGGATACAGTCTCTGTTCCCACTGCCGGAACCTGCCGACAACAGGAGAAAACCATTCTCAAGACGCGTCTCGCCAACATGACACAAACCTACAGACGAAAATATTTGAAGAATGGCCCGCCGAGGCAGCGACTTGGCTTGCAAAAAATGGATTTGCTATGCCAGTGCTCCCAGCACACAACCCCTTGTGTACAGGCACAATTGCAGGGACTGCCCCGGTCATCCTATCTCCCACAGAAGATACTGTGTACTACATACGCGATGGGGTCCCATTAGCGCAGCAAAAAATACAATTGTCAGCCTCAGCGTCCAATCGGACACAGGAGTTATTCTGGTTTCTGGATGGTGAATTGATTTTTAAGGGGAATGCTGAACAGCCGTACTGGTTGACCCCTATCAAAGGGGAACACGTGATTACTTGTGTGGATGCGGAGGGGCGTTCAGCAAGTCGTCCCCTCCACATTTCAGTTTTTTAATGGCTATCAGCCGTCAGTAAAGACGTAAGCTTACAGATATTTTCTTTACTGATTACTGACCGTTGACGACTATAAATCCGACTTGAGTTTGCCCCAAGTTGTCGTTAATTTGCCATCCGCTTCCACAGCGAGGGCTTTTTCCATGTTGGCTTTGACCTCCTCCGCTGTGAGAGCAACACTCCACATCTTAAATTCATCAATGACACCGTTGAAGAAATTGCCGTTGCCTTGACTCGCTGCGATGCACATCCCTTGGGTTCCGAAATCCATACGTGCATCTCCACCGGCTTTCGCCTCGGCATCAAGCTCTCCGTTAATATACATCCATGCGATCTGTTTGCTCTGTGACCCGACAAAGTAGTACCACTCCGGTTCAAACACATCATAAGTCGTGTGTATCGGCAATTCTACGCCTTGCGTTGCAAAATAGAAGCCGAACAAAATGCCGCCACGGTTGAACGTAATATGCGGTCGTCCGCCACCATTCAAACGATATAGCAGATCAATACGGTTACCACCCTCAATTTTCTCGTCGGGTTTGAACCAAAACTCAATCGTCATTTCTTTCGGTTGATCAATTTTGAGCGGATCAAAGTTAACGCTTCCATTGTTAAAATGGAGTGCTTGCCCGACGACCCCCTCTACCCATTTCGCGTTCTTGATGTCGCCTGTGAAACCGTTAGGTCCGACATCGCCTGCCTTATTTCCCTCTCCTTCATCAAAAGGTATGTAGATTAGTAAATCTTTGTCTGGATCCGCTGCATGCGCGAGCAGACAACTTATCAAGAATACTGCTACTGCGAAAAAACAAACAAATTGTCTCATCTTTTTTTTGAGGGAAACCACCTAAAAAACATTATTCGCATGCTATCAGGGGCAACACCTCATTTTCCTCCAATTTTTCAATATGGGGACTTTAACTCTCCCCAAGTAGTGGTTAATTTACCGATCGGTTCAACGGATAGAACCTCTGGCACATAGTAGTTAACAATGAATTCACCCATAATATCGCTCCATGAAACCCCGGGATGTGGGACATCGCCGACATAGACCTGAAGGAAGATACCGAGGCGGCCCCCGGTGTCTTCGTTGAATATCACAGCAGGGTCAACCCGATAATCTTCATCCTTATTTTCAGCGAGCGCGATCTCTAACTTCCATGGCGTTTTCTCGTAATCCTCTATGTGGAACGGATAAGAGGTATTATACTTTTTCAGACTTGGTATATGGTCTTTGCCCTCCTGTGTCGGAGTCATTTCAACTGGATTGGGCTGCCAAGCGTCCGGGCCTCTGGCCTGCCACACGAAGGCTTCTGGAACATCAATGATATTGGGTAATCCATTTTGTCCGTTCGTTTCTGCGGGGCCTTCCGATGTATAAAAGGTATATTCACCCGTATTGAAAATCGTATTACCGGCATCCAGAAACTCTTCGAGAATCGAACCATCAGGTTTCGCGTTGTCGGGTGGATAGATCGTTGAAGGGGTGATACCTGTCAGAATCAAGGTATTTCCACCACCATCGGTATGTGCTTTAACCCAAGTCGCCAACCCGTCAATATCTTTTGGTTCAAAAACCTCCAAGTTTACTCCTTTAAGAATTTTGATTAAGTTATCAATTTCCTGTTGTGCGCCCTTGGCATCTTCACGCGCCCACGGATGCGCGTCCGTGTGAAGTGCGAAATTGAAATTGGCTTCAACCTGAGTAGAAATCAAAGCTGTGAGAAAAAAAAGAGTAACCAGTCTTTTCACTGCTTTCCTCCTATATGTCCTATTAGAACGTGAATATAGGCGGGCAGGGGAACCCGCCTTATGTTTATTTATCTACCTTTCAATTCACCCCACATAGTTGCTAACTTGTCAACGGGTTCAACGGCTGTCGGCGGGATACCTTCACCGTTAATTTCTACGTACTCATAGAGGACAGTTGAATCCCTGCCCCCTAAACCCGGACGACCTTTATCGTAGGTCTTATCCTGGTTTTCAACCATCAATTTCCCATCAATGTAGGTTCTGAGGGTTTCCCCTTCCGTTTCAAAAACAATGGTATAGGAATCGCCACCTTTGGCGTCCTTTGAATCAGGACGTTTCGGGCGGGGACCGCCCGTAATCTCATTTGCAGCGCCACCACTAAACATGAACAGAGAAGTGGTATGCGAGTTATAACTGATTTCCATGAAATAGAAATCTACTGCCGGTTCCTGCACCCGTGCGAACAGGTGGAAATAGGGACCAACCAGTTTCCGGGCTTTGACTTCCATCCGGTAATCACTCCAGTTATCTTCGCCGAAATAGATACCCGAATTCTGCCCACCGGCAACAGTAAGTTCAAGCATACCATCTTTGACCTTCGCTGTCGCCTGCGGCCCGAGTTCCCAATCCGCAATCTCCTTCTCGCTATCAAACTCGTAACGAATCGCTAATGCTGGGTGTATCGCTAATATGAAAGCGAAACAGATACATATACAAAGGCACTGAACGTTTAGCTGCTTCATGAGATATTCTCCTTATAGGGGTTTTAAACACAAAATTTTTCGCTCGGTTTCCTTACGAGTTTTCACAGTAAGTTTTGGAAACCTATCAACTACTCTAAAGTCCAACTATTTTACACAACAGCGCGTAATCTGTCAACCTTCTACTCAATTTAGTCTTCCATCTTTGAAGCGACTTTGGACAATGGAATGGCTCTGGCTAAATTCCTACCAAGTTGACTGCTAAATGGAAACAAAGTATAATTAAACCACAGTAACACATGATATATAGAATTAAATATATTGGTTCTATGTCCGTTTATACCGTTTTTGATTTGATCCGTATTTTACTGGAGTGCTAACTTAGGGCATAGTAATCATCAAAGATAGGACTTACGCATTTCCTCTTAAAGTCCCCCTGATAAGGGGGATTTAGGGGGTTTAAAACTACAAAATTTACCATCGCCTGCTAAATTTGCGTAAGTCCTGAAAGAGTAACAAATTATGGTAAAAAAATCAATACTTGCTATCGTTTTAATTGGAACTGGATGTGTCATTTTTTTTCTCGTTTATGAAAAAGACGAGAAAATGTCACATGAGGTATTATCTGAAGAATCATCTGTTATAGGGGCGAGGGCACATCGCCCCTACGATGTCCGAATCTATTGGACAAACAGATCGGGTAGAATTCAGCGCATTCGCTCCGATAGCTCAGACATTGAAAACCTCACTACTGACGTATGCTCTCCAATTGGTATAGCATTAGACATTCTCGGCGGTCAGATGTACTGGACGAGCGGCTGTAAGATTCAACGTGCCAACTTGGATGGCTCAAACGTTGAGGAACTGGTTCCGTCCAGTAAAGGCATAAAGGAAGGCATTGCACTGGATATTGATGGAAATAAGATGTACTGGACCGTCTGGAACGCTACGCCGAATAAGATTCAACGTGCCAACCTTGATGGGTCAGACATTGAAGACATTATTACCGATTTGAAAAGTCCACGTGGCATCGCCTTGGATGTTCCCAATGGGAAAATGTACTGGGCAGACCTTGGTGCCAGTAAGATTCAACGTGCAAATCTCAATGGTTCAGATGTTGAAGACATCATCACTGCTTTATTGGGTCCAAACGGGATCGCTCTGGACTTGGATGGAAATAAAATTTATTGGGCAGATGAGTTCAGCGGTAAAATCCAGTCTGCGAATCTCGATGGTTCAAATCGCAAGACTCTCTTTGTTAGATATGGCAAACTTATCGGTACTGCCATAAATATCCCCTTAGATATTTTAGGGCTAAAAATATATTATGCGAATAGTCCGATTGGTATTGCCTTAGACACTTCGGGCGGAAAAATATATTGGACAACTCCACATAAATATAAGGTTCAGCGTGCCAACCTCGATGGCTCAAATATTGAAGATGTTGCCACCGACAGTATACTTACTATCGGCATTGCACTGTCTACGGCGTCACAGTAGCAGCGGAAAACGCGGCTGTCTATTCCGTGGATGGACTTTGCCAATCACTTTCAGCTACCCCGGATCGCAGCGATGGTCAGACAACCCCAACCGACAATAAATGCCAACCCACCGATAGGTGTAATCGCACCGAGCCACCGGATACCCGTGAGACTCAGCACATAAAGACTCCCCGAAAAGATTAGGATGCCAGCCAAAAAACACCATCCTGATGCAGCCGTGAGCTGGTTCTGCCATTGTGATACCGCCCACGCCGCTGCAATTAGTCCGAGGCTGTGGTACATCTGATACCGTACCGCAACCTCAAAAGTCTCAAGCATCTCCGGCGAGATTTTTGATTTGAGTGTATGTGCCCCAAATGCCCCAAAAACAACCCCCAGCAGGCTCAAACCCGAACCGAGTGCAAAGAAAAGATTTTGCATAAGTGCCTCCTTTCAAGAATTTATCACTGTAACCAATTATAACTTAAATCTAACATATCTTGTCAGAATTTACCCATTATCATGTCTAATATCTATTTTATGCAACCTTTCGTCCTGACATACGCGTTAAAGTAATATGAAGACTCTATTTTTGTTTTGCATTACATGAAATACAATAGAACTTACACAAACTTCGTACAGGATGATAGATTTTTGACTTTTAAACCCCCCATATCCCCCTTATCAGGGGTAGAGGGACTTTAAGAGGAAATGCGTAAGTCCTAAGACAATTTATTGGAGATTAGCCACATTGTAAAGATGATTACAATGTCTATTATAGAGAAGGTATTAGATAATAGCATCATTCAGTTTTGAGTTACAGATTTAAAAGAAGTGTTAGATGAATAGGATACCTTCAAGACTTATATAACCGCCCCAAGGGCAGAAAAGGTGGCACCGTCCGAAATGCTGTTATCAAGAGAGAAGTTGCATGGGAATTACGCCCATATTATCGGTGAGAGTCCAGCGCATCTTAAAGTGCTGAAACGTATTGACACGTTCGCAAAATCTGCTAAAATAGTGCTTATTTCTGGCGAGACAGGAACAGGCAAAGAACTGGTCGCGCGTGCTTTGCACGCAGAGAACCTTTATGCAATGCACCCTCTGGTCGTCGTGAACTGTGCGGAGATTGCGGAGAACCTGATAGCAAGTGAACTCTTTGGACATGAGAAGGGTACGTTTACTGGTGCCGATCAGCGACATATCGGGCTATTTGAAACCGCATCGGGAGGCACACTCTTCCTTGACGAAATCGGGGAACTTCCCAAACCTCTACAATCAAAGTTGTTGCGGGTCCTTCAGGAAAACGAGATTCGCCGCATGGGCGGGACAAAACAGATTCCAGTGAAAGTGCGCGTCCTTGCAGCTACAAATATCGACCTTATAGAAGCGGTTGCAGCAGGCAAGTTTCGCCGAGATCTCTATGAGCGATTGAAACCGCTTCATATCCAGCTGCCGGCGTTACGGGAGCGGCGGGAAGACATTCCCGCGTTGGCAACACACTTTTTGAAAAAGGAAGCCAACTCTTCCAATCAAAAGATAGAAGATATAAATCCAGAAGTCTTCTCGTTATTTGATGCCTACAGCTGGCCCGGCAATATCCGAGAGTTGGAAGGCATCATAAGTCGCGCCGTCCTCTTAGCGGAAGGGGGTGAAATCTTACCGCACCACTTACCACAAGATGTGCGGATGCCTCAAGTCCACGCATTGCCGTTGGCGGATGCAACAGCCGCAGCAAACCCTAACGCCGGAGAACGTTTCGTGCTGCCCTTTCCGACGGGGACAACTTTGAAAGAGATAGAGAAGTCAGCCATCTTGGCAACCTTAGCGCGAGAGAATGGGAATAAGTCAAAAACGGCGAAGACCCTCGGGATACATCGGCGTACCTTGCACAAAAAGTTACACGACTATAACGCGTAAAGAAACTTAGTATGGCACGACACTGCTGACACGGGGTTGTAATAGACTTGAGATCCGCGCTCGGCAGCGCGGACAGAAGTGTTCTTCTTGGTGTGTCACTGGGCATATTTTAACCAGTTCTGTGGAAAAATATGCCCACATGTGAAAAATATTCCCAGTTGAAAAATGGTGAGATCCCGTCACAGTGCGGTTTCTCACATTGGCATGATACTTGCTACTATGTAGGTGAGTGCCTTACAGAGATAGATGGTTTTCAGGTGCTGTCTGAAAGATATCCATCAGTCCCTATGATGCATATTCACAAGGAGGTCTTGTATGTTCCGTGGTTTACTCTCAAACAGATTGATCCAAGTTGGACTCATTTTCTTTGTTGTGGTTGTCGGTGGGAGCCTGCTGTATAGTTGGCACGTCCAACGCACCAGTGAAGCCGAGTTAGAACAGCATGATCAGTTGTTGCCGGGACTTGAAAAACAGAACAAGATACGCCGAGCAGAAGCGGTTAACGCTCAGAACGCGAACGAAACCGATGACAACCTTGTAGAAACATCAGTGGAAAACACCAAAACAGCCAGTGAGATACCAGAGGAAATCACAGCGTTCCCTAATGAGGCGGATTTACTTGAAGTGGCAGAAGATGCGTTCTTACCCGATGACATAGTTTCATCGGAAGAACCGGTTGAAGATATCTCCGTCTCACCCTATGGGTTTGGACCTTATCCCGAACTCCCAGAAGGGTGGCCAGCTGATATATGGCCTCGGAAATCTGCGGATCATGAATTAATGCTTCGAGTTCAGATAAAACTTATCTCTCAAGGAAAAAATGCCTTCGGAGCAACAATGGAAAATGGTCTGGTATACCCAACGATTGATAATACAGTCTACATCAGATGGGATGGTGAAACAGGTGACCGATACATATCTGAAATCGCAGGAGATCCGGACGCTTGTGATCGTCTTGAAAACATCATAGAAGTGAAAGGTGATGATTTTACCGAGGCAGACATTCCATCAGACATTAAAATTGTTACTTACGAAGATGGAGGAATCAATCCCTATACATTTTTGAATTTACCTTAGGAGGAAATATGAAACGTATACTGTCCTACGTCCTACTACTTGGACTTCTCGGAGGAACGTCCATTTGGGCATACAACCGTGACAAAGACAATGAAGATTCATTTTCAAAGAGCGAAAAGTTTGGCACCCGTAGATCAGAAGATTCAGAAGGCACTTTAGAAACCAAAGCACATGTTCAGATTGACGTGGATTACCCAGGCGAACCCTTTGCTTGGAAAAAGGGTATAGAAATTGTAGCGTATGCTAAAGTCCATGCTGATTGGGGATTCCATCATGAAGGGGAATACTCCATAGACGTAATGGCGGAAACTACACCACGCCGTACGGGAATTATTAAATGGTCTCTACGGGCGAGTAAATCTCTAACGGATAAGTACTATGACGAGCGCAAGGGTGCCGCAGCCGAGAAACTCAGATATTGGGATGCAGACGATGTAAGGAGACAATTCTCTCGCGGCAGGGCAAGAGGGAGTATCGACCAAACCCTTAGTTCTGGTTCTGGTTCTGGTTCTGGAAGTGACCCTGGATATGAATCTACCGCCGATGTCAATTAAATTATTAATTTCTGAGGGATTGGCAGTTCGCTAAATCCCTCAAAACTCCTTCTTTGGAATTTAAAATCTAAAAACTATGTTCCGGCAGCAGTCAAAATCGACTTTTTTGTTTTTATTAATTTTGCTGATTAGGTTTTTCTTCGGCGTTGCAGTCGGGTACCTATGGTTTATAGCAGTTCCTTTTATTTTTTATCTGAAGACAGATAATCTTGAAAATCTTGAAGGTTACTATATGAATGAACGTATGGATGGCGATCTACTTGAATTCTACAGCATCGCGCAGGAACTAGAAAACTATGGTGCCAACAACAAATATCTTGCAGAAAGAGTTATTATCGTCGCCCGAATTGGAATGATAGGTTTCTTGTGGGTATGTCCAGCACTCGGAATTATCTGGGGATTCAGTCAACAAAAGTATAAAACCACCAAGTACACCTATAGTGACACAAAACCCCTGAGTCGGAATATAACAATACATGGAGTTTTTTGATGTTTCATCGAAAATGGCATTGGATACTCGCTGCACTTTTTGTTCTTAGCATCGGCGGATTTGGTTTCTTTAACACGCGCACCCAGCAAGAACCGATAAAAATCTATAAAATGGTAATCCCAAACCCCAAAACGCGTGCAATAACTGAAACCAACACTGAAAGAACAAAATCCTCTGTCCAACACGAGCACGACCATGATCATCCACATGGCACCCTACCGCCTGCCAGCAATGATGAGGTTGACTGGCGAGATGATAGCGCATTTGATTCCACAGTTGAAAAGAATGATCCTTGGAAACAAACCTATCCACAGCAGGCATCTACAGATGACACCGATGATAAATATCCGCCACGCGATTGGTATAAAACAGAAGATCCTGAATTACATGCTGAGTATTTTTACGCCCAACTTCTCAAGCAGTTCGGTGATATTCCGGAGGTTCACATCATCGGGGAACATAAATTACAAATAGCAAAAAAAGTACCGATTACAGATGATCAATGGATCAAGTACCTTGAAGCATCTCAAGTCCTTTGGCCGAATGAAAAAAACGCAGAACTCCTTGAAGCCCTTCAAAAGGATAAGGTAGAAGAACACCAATAGGTCTTCAGAGCGCACTGTCTAAATAATAGTATTTGTTTCTGGTTAAGGAGTCTCTCATGAAAACAGTTTTCAGTTTACTCATCTGTCTCTTCAGTTTGTCGTTTTTTTTCGGTTGTGGAGAAACAGACCCACCCGCGGAAACCATAGTCCCCCGTCAGTCGTCAATGGGGCCTATTCCCTCTTTAGACATAAAATACTATCCGAAAGGGTGGGTCCGGTTAACAGATAGTGATGTAGAAGAACTATTAACATTTAAGTTCTCGGATGACTTATGGCAAACCAAAGACCCGGAGCTCTTAGAGAAATACTTTGAGGCGGAAGTATTGAAGACTCACGGAGATACGCCGCACGTCCGATTTTACATAGAATATCGGAGAAATAAAGTTTCAACGCCCGAGATCGGATTGGCTTTTGCGCGGACGGTCTATTTTCTGTGGCCGAATGAACATAATAAAAAATTTGTTGACGAGGTTATAAAGAACCTTCCAGAATACGAAGATCACGCTGATTTTGAAGGTGGTCGAACAAAGAAAGGCACTATAGAAGACTTAAAAGAAAGACATGTTGCACTTTTAGAAAAGCACGGAGATATTCCAGAAGTTCAAATTGTTATAGATTTTGAGATGAAAGTCAGAGATAATCAACCTTTGACAATAGATGAACTCTTTGCTTATCGTCAAGCACTCTTTAAGTTAGAACCTGACCGCATACTAAATCGATTATTTTTAGAAGCGTATCTACAGGCGAAAGCCAATGGGCAGCCACTCGAGTCTGTAGATGAGAGAAAAATCCTTGAGGAGTGGCGCAAGGACCAAGAGGAATGAAGACTCAGCTATGACTGGGTTTTCATCTTTAAGGAATCTGAAAATGAAAGCAATGATCTTTGTTTGCGTTTTTTTCGTGGTGTTGGTAGGTTTCTGTGTATATCTCGAAGTTAGCACACGCAATTTTGCGGATAGCCTTCCAAAAACTCCTACCATTAAAGAGAATCCTCAAGACAGCACTGTTCCAAGTGTGTTAGAAGTTGATAAGCCTGTGCCTTCATTTCACTTAGAACGGGTTAGTGAGAACACAGAAACGTCGCGGGAATCAGCGAAAAATAATGAGAAACCTTTAGATTTTGACTGGAAGAACGACACAGCACTTGAAACATTAGAACAAGAGAGTAGCGATCCGTTTTCTGATTATCTGGAGTTACAAGAGGCAATAGAGCGTGGTACGTTGATTACCGCGGATACGTCGGGTGAGGAATTGTATAATGCTCAACAAAACCAAATGCTTGAGGAGTTTGGCGATATACCAGAAGTGCATACGGTAATGGAGTTTAACCGAAAGTTTGATAGCGATGCACCGATCTCTTTGGACGAAAAAATTGAATATCAAGAGGCACTTGTTAAACTCTACCCGAACTCTACGAACAAAAAAACGCTTGCTTATTATAAGTGGTTGTATCCCCGCGGTAATTCTCCTGAAGATATTGGTAACATAAATTCTGAGGCGATCGCCGAATTACGTTCTATGGGGATAAGCGTCAAAGAGGAACTGACAGAAAGTGGGTATTCCGTTAAAATTTCAACAAAATAATCTGAACACTTACATCAGTAGGAAGATGCAGTGGATTCCCTATTCGCCGCCTTTTTTATAACATTCGATAGCGGGACGACCTCGCGCGCCCCGCCTCCAAAGCACACTGAGGTGTACTCACTTGTAACCTTCCACCCAACCACCCTTGCTGTCTAATCTATTCTATTCCCGTCCGATCAGATACTGGAGGTAGTCACGTCTCCAGAAGAACCCAATCGATTAGTTTGCCACCACAGAACCCTGCACAAACCAACAGTTTATGCTACCGTGAGAAGCGAACCCTACCACACGCAAAAATTTCTTTGACATTTTTGTTGCATCGTGCTAAAATGTAATTTCAACGGCATAGCTCACTCTATTCCGTAGTGGTTAACAGTAAAAGGAGAAATTTTTGGACGTATGAAACAATACAGAACCGATGAGATCCGGAACATTGCAATTATCGCACATTCAGGAGCAGGCAAGACATCACTCGTTGAAGCGATGCTTTACAACGGTGGTGCAATTGAGCGTATGGGGGCTGTTGATAGTGGAACTTCTGCAGCTGACTATGCCGCTGATGAGATAGAACGTAAAACCACCCTCAATTGTTCAGTCTGTATCGCAGAATGGGAAGGACACAAACTAAATCTGATTGATACCCCCGGCGCAGAAGATTTTTACGGGGACCTCTATAGCGTACTCCGAATTGTCGACGCAGTCGTCGTTGTTGTTGACGCGACAACCGGTGTCGAAGGTGGCACCGAAAAGGTATGGGAAGTCGCGGATAAATATGGGCTCCCGCGTCTCATCTTTATCAATAAGATGGATAAAGAGAACGCCAGTTTTGAAAACGCGCTCGCAAGCATTGAAGATATTTTAGAGACCCGAGCTGTCCCTATCCAACTACCGATTGGGAAAGAGGACAATTTCGCAGGTGTCGTTGATGTGATACAGATGGCGGCATATCTACACCCCGATGGCAACAAGCGCGCCGCGAAAGCGGAGATCCCGGCAGAATTAGAGGCACAGGCTGAAGAAACGCGTGAAGCACTCGTTGAAGTCGCAGCAGAAAGCGATGACGAACTCATAGAGAAGTTTTTTGAAGGCGAACTCACTGACGAAGAAATTCAAAACGGTTTACAACTCGGTATTTCTGAGAACCAATTTGCACCGGTACTTTGTGGGACGGCATTGAACAACGTCGGCGTGCAGCAATTGATGGATACACTCATAAATGGGTGCCCATCTCCGGTAAATGTTGGGGCGGTAAAAAGTGCTGAGAATGCGGAAGAAACCCGCGAACCGTCATCAGATGCGCCAATGTCGGCAGTTGTTTTTAAAACGATTGCTGACCCGTTTGCCGGACAATTGAGCTTCTTCCGCGTTTATTCCGGCACGTTGCAAGGGGATTCCCAAGTTAGTAATTCAACGCGTGGAGAAATTGAACGCCTCGGTAAAACGACGTTCATGAACGGCAAAAATGCGATTAGCACGCCGCAAGTGGAAGCAGGCGATATTGGTGCACTCACTAAACTTGCCGCGACGCAAACAGGCGACACCCTCTGCGATAGAGATGCCTCAATCCAACTCGCAGGTATTGACTTCCCGAACTCGGTGCTCTCTTACGCGATCCACCCGACGCGTGAAGGCGATGATGAAAAGTTGATGACATCCCTCACACGCATGTCTGAAGAGGATCCAGTATTTAGAATTGAACGGAACGAAGTCACGAAGCAATTGCTCGTCTCAGGGCTTGGCGACCTGCACATCACCGTCAATAGGGAGCGAATGGCAGATAAATTCGGCGTAGAGACGGATGTTGAACCACCGAAAGTCCCGTACCGAGAAACGATTCGGAGAACTGTCCAGGCAGTCCAAGGACGGCACAAACGCCAATCCGGTGGCAGAGGTCAGTTCGGTGATGTCACGATAAATCTCGCCCCCTTGCAACGTGGCGAAGGTTTTGAGTTCGTTAACAACATCGTCGGTGGGGCGATCCCGCGCAACTATATCCCAGCTGTCGAAAAAGGCATCCGCGAGAGAATGGATAGAGGCTTACTTGCGGGTTTCCCAATCGTTGACATCCAAATTGATCTCTATGATGGTAAATACCACCCCGTCGATTCTTCAGATATGGCGTTTCAGATTGCTGGTTCTATCGCTTTCGCTGCCGCTGCCGAACAAGCCGATGCGTGTCTACTTGAACCGGTTATGAATGTTACAATCACAGTCCCCGAACAGTTCATGGGAAACATTATCGGTGACCTGAATGGACGGCGCGGACAAGTGATGGGTGTTGAGCAGGCAGGGAAAAAGCAGATCATTCAGGCAAACATTCCGCTTTCAGAGATGCTCCGGTATTCGATCGATCTCAAGTCGATGACGAGTGCGCGTGGTAACTTCACGATGGAATTCTCGCACTACGACATCGCACCTGACGATGTTGCACAGAAGGTCATCGCTGCCTCAAAAACAGACGACGAAGAATGATAATCTTATTGGCGAGGTTTTGAACCTCGCCTCTTTTTTTATTTTGTAGGCGTAGTTTACAAGGTATTTGCAAGCGTTTTCAGTTGAAAATGTATCGGTTCAATTCACATTTCGGTATCCTCGCTGGTATGGTGGCACAAAAGGCGTGAAGGAAACGGGCAGATAACACCATCCGCCCGTTGTCAAAACCCGCTAACCATCCAAATGGAAGATCGCCATCTTCAATTCGGTCATCTCTTCTATGGCGTACTTCGGCCCCTCTTTGCCCATACCGCTCTCTTTGACACCGCCGTACGGCATCAAGTCCGCACGCCACTGTGTGCCCCAGTTTACCATCAAGTTACCAGATTCGACCTCACGGACGAACTTCATTGCCCAGTCGACATTCTGCGTGAAGATTGCGGCACTCAGTCCGTAGTTCGTATCGTTGGCAAGTGCGATTGCCTCGTCAATATCATTGACACGCGTCACGCCGACAGCCGGACCGAACACTTCATCACAGGAGACCTTCATCTCTGGTTTGACGTTAGCGAGGATAGCGGGTGTAACAAACTGATCTTGCTTCTCGCCACCGGTGAGCAGTTCCGCACCGTCCGAGACGGCTTCCTGAATCCATTCGGCGACACGGGAGGCATCACCTTCTCGGATCATGGGTCCCATGCGTGTCCCTTCTGCGAGTGGGTCGCCAGTACTGATTTGGGCGACTTCCGCCTGGAACGCATCTAAGAAATCACCATAGATTTTTTCATGTGCGATGACGCGCTGCGTTGAGATGCAGACCTGTCCTGCATTAGAGTAACCAGACGCTGCTGCCGCTCGTGCAACCTTTTCAGGGTCGGCATCGGGCATGACGATGAGCGGAGAATTTGAGCCGAGTTCCATCGTGACACGCTTTAATCCAGCGACCCGACAGATATGTTCGCCGACATCACGGCTGCCAGTAAAGGTAATTTTTCGGACGCGCCGGTCTGCACAGAGGGTATCACCGATTTCGCCGCCGGGTCCCGTCACACACTGAATCGCTTCAGGGGGCGTGCCTGCTTCTAAAAAGAGTTCAACGAGTTTCAATGCGGAAAGCGGTGTGTCCGTCGCGGGTTTGATGATAATTGCGTTGCCACCGGCGATTGCGGGACCGGCTTTGTGACAAACAAGGTGCAGCGGAAAGTTGAAGGGGCTAATACCAGCAACGATACCACACGGCATACGTACCGTAAAGCCGAGTTTGTCTTTGACACCGGGCGCGCCTTCAAGTGGAATCGTTTCGCCGGTTAACCGTTTTGATTCCTCTGCTGAGAGCGCAATGATTTCAGAAGCGCGTGTGGCTTCAACCGTTGCCTCGGCTAAGATTTTACCTTCTTCGCGGGTAATCACCTCAGCGAGTTCGCCTGCGCGTTCGACCATCAAATCCGCCACTTTCCGCAGAATTTCATAGCGTTCATAGCCTGTCATTCCTGCCATGATCTTCGCGCCGCGTTCTGCGGTCCGAATAGCAGTTTCAACGTCGTTTGCGTCTCCTCTGGGGACGGTATCAACAACTGAACCGTCGAACGGACTCAGTACGTCAATCTTGTCGGATTTGTCAATCCATTCTCCACCTACGTGCATTTGCATAATGCGTTCTCTCCATTTCTCGTTTTTAGGCATACAATGGGCAGGCACAAGACCTGCCCCTACAGCACAAGGGTGTGCCTATTATTTTACCTTGTTGTTTTTAGCAAAGCCCAAGTTGTCGTCGCTTTTCCAGCTGCATCCACAGCAGCATAAACAGCTAACCCATTATCCATGACATTGTTGAGTTCGTCTTCAGAGAGTGCTTCGGTGAAGAACCCAACTTCGTCAAAAAGCCCAGTTGCAGCAACATTGCCAGGTCGCGCGCCGATCCAGATTGGGGATTCACTGGTATCCAGCGTCCCACCGCTCGGTTTCTCGCCATCTACTTTTCCATCAACGTACATCTGAACGTTTTTGCCATCATAGATTTTAGCGATGTGATGCCACTTACCATCAGCAATGATCGTTTTACCATCAATACGCCCGACGTTTCCCTTGACGTGCCACATAAAGACCGGATAATCGTCAGTGTGAATCCATATATCAAGATGGCGCACATTTTCTGGTTCGGGCCAGACATCTCCGTTCCGCCAAACAACATATTGCCACGAGGCGTTTTCCAATTTCACCCACGCGACAAACGAGTAGGGATCAGCGTTGAAAACGTCGTCGTGATCAACACGGACGTAGCTATCACCTTTGCCGGGGAATTTCAATGCACCGCCGAATTTGCCGTCTTTTACCCATTCAAGGCTACCCTTAATATCACCATCGTGTCCGCTGACGATATCTTTGGCAACCTTTCCACCGTTATCCTCAAAGAGCCAAGCACTCGCCAAACCGAGTTTTGCAGCGTGTGCGTTAACACCGAACCCGATCATGAGGATTGGTAAACTCAAAATGACTATGAAAACTTGCGTTTGGCAAACAGAAATTACGCTTTTCACTTCTCCCTCCTTAGACGCGGCAATTGTCAAGTGCGTCCTCATTCAATTCAACCCCTAATCCGGGTTTATCTGGAACAGTTGCATACCCATCAACAAGCGGAATCGTTGATGGTGTGACGAGATCATAGGCTCGCAAGGCATTAAGCGTCATCGATGGCATGGTGGCATTCGGCATCACCGCGGCAAGATGCATGACGTAAGCAGTTGTGATACCGAGTCCGACAATCTGTATCCAGACGGGAAGATGTGCAGCATTCGAGATAGTCGCTTCGCGTTTGGCATTGGCAGCGCGTGAGTCGGGATAGGCAATAATAAACGAGTCGTTCATCTTTGCCCGAATCGCTTCAATCGGATCCGGGTTCCCGAAGTGGATTGTTATCGGCATGTCAGTCTGGCGTTTAATTTTTTGATAACCTTCAATGTCGGCTTGTGGAATCGGCGTTTCAAATGACTCTATGTTGTAATCTTGAAGGTGGCGCGCAACCTCAAGTGTGCGTTCCGGTGTCTCAAACGAGTCATTCGCGTCAACGCGGAGCCGATAATCATCCGGCACAACAGAGGCGATTGCCTCGACCTGCTCAAGTACTTCAAACCATGGGCGTGCCTTAATTTTGTGGAGCCGATAGCCGAGGGCGTAAGCGTGTTTCGCTTCTGCTGCCCACTCCTCTGGTGTCATGTCAATAGACCAGTAGCCGAACGAGGTTTTGTCGTGAACCTTTTCGCCCAGAAGCCGATGCACCGGAACCCCGAGTGCTTTGCCCATGATGTCGTAAAATGCTTGCTGAAGCGGTGTGGGTGCCCAACCGTTCATAAACTCAAACGGATTTCTGCCGATATAGCGTTGAACGACTTCGTCCGCCTGGTGTGCACCGTCACCAAGTCCGACAAGTCCGACATCGGTATAGACTTTGTAGACGTAATCAATCTGATACAGATTACGACGCGTCATCAACTCGTAGATGCCTTCATGATACGGCACTTTCACTTTGATAACGTCAATATGCGTAATTTTCATAAGCACCCCCGCGGAATAGCTTTCAGTTATCGGTCTTCAGTTAAAGAGGGAGACATGATTCAGTCAACTTTCTTTTTTAACTGACAACCGAAAGATTTTTTGAAAAAAATCGTGCTGAAAACTGATAACTAATCACCACTCTTCTGACTTATTCATCCCGCCGGATCCAACTGACAACATCCTCAGCCTCGCCTGTTCCGCCTTCAACACCATCACTTCCGAACGAGATGAGATCGTACCCGTACCGGTCGTGTATGCCGGGACGGATATAGATATAAGGGTTCCCCCACGGATCCTCAGTAATTGGGATCTGGATGTAGGGTAGCAGCCAATTTATAGGTATCGGCGGTGCCTCAGGTTTTTCCCAGAGTGCCTTCAAGCCTTGTTCAGTTGACGGATAATCTCCGTTATCTTTGGCATATCTATCCAGCGCGATGCCAAGCGTTTCAATGTCGGCATCGGCTTGTGCTTGCAGCGCACGTCCTGCTTGTCCGAGCAACCGAGGTGCGAAAAGCACAGCGGCAATAATCCCAAGGACGACGACGACAACTAAAATTTGTATTGATGTTAATCCTGCTTGTTTCAAATCAATTGGTTTCACATTTTCCTCCGCAATCTGCTCATACATGTCTAATCTGACATAGCACGGACAAAATAGTTATCAGTAGCCAGTTAAAGAAGTTTATGGTTCCCATAGCTGCCGATAACTGAACACTCTCACTGCCAGGCAGACTGACAACCGTTTTTAGTGTATCACATCTTCCAAGTTGTGTCAATTTAAAAAATCGCTTGACACCTCTCACTACGCGCCCTATAATTAGCTGCTATAAATGGAATATCCTATCACAATTGTAAGGCAATCCTAAATCTATACAACAAGTGGAGGAGTCAGGGATGGCAAAAACGGTAGGCATTGTTGGGACAATGGACACGAAAGGCATAGAATTCGCATTCATCAAAACGCAGATAGAATCAGCAGGGGTTTCAACGTGCGTAATCAATACAGGAATATTAGGAGACCCACAATTAACACCGGACATTTCTGCGGATGAAGTTGCACAAGCCGGAGGATCCTCTCTACAAGCGTTAAGAGACGAAGGTGACCGAGGCAATAGCGTCACCGTGATGGCGCAGGGTGCGGCAGTACTTGTTGCTGAAAAACAGGCTGCAGGTGAGATTGACGGGATCATCTCCCTCGGTGGCTCCGCAGGCACGACCATCGGCACAACGGCGATGCAGGCAGTTCCTGTGGGTGTTCCGAAAATTATGGTATCCACATTGGCATCGGGTGATACCAGTCCTTATGTACAATCAAAAGATATTTGTATGATGTACTCTGTCGTAGACATCGCTGGTATTAACCGTTTGTCCCGACAAATTCTCGCCAACGCAGCGGGTGCAATCGTTGGGATGGTGAGTACGGAAGCGCCGGCGGCGGCAGCAGCGGACAAACCCTTAATCGCAGCGACGATGTTCGGTGTGACGACCCCGTGTGTTACAAAAGCGCGAGAAATTCTTGAAGCCGCTGGCTATGAAGTTCTCGTGTTTCACGCAACTGGCACCGGTGGCCAAGCGATGGAGGACCTCGTCAAAGGTGGTTTTCTTGCCGGGGTGTTAGATGCAACGACGACTGAGCTCGCCGACGAATTGGTAGGCGGAATTCTGAGTGCTGGACCTGACCGGTTGGAAGCCGCAGGTCAATCGGGACTGCCACAAGTTGTCGCGCCCGGCGCATTGGATATGGTGAACTTCGGTCCACCGGACACTGTGCCAGAGAAATTTAGCGATAGGCTGTTCTATCAGCATAATCCAACAGTAACATTGATGCGAACAACTGCCGAAGAGACCGCTGAACTCGGACGTACCATGGCACGCAAACTCAGCGAAGCGCAGGGACCCACTACGGTTATTATTCCAACACAAGGCGTATCAGCGATTGACAAAACAGGGCAACCCTTTGATTCACCCGAAGCAAGAACTGCATGGATTGACAATTTGAAAGCACACATCGGCGACAATGTCACAGTTATTGAAATGGATGCTCACATTAACGACGACGAGTTCGCAACAAAACTTGCAGAAACGCTGCTGGCGAACATACAATAAAGAGGCAATAGATGGGACGAACCTACAAAACACTTACCAAATCAGATGTTAATCATTTCATTGAGAAAGGGCATATTGTTCTAAAGGACTGCTTCCCACGCGAATTGGCGGAAGAGTGGCAGGCGTTCGCTTTTAAACGACTCGGTTATGATCCCGATGATCCAGGGACGTGGGAGCAACCGCGCATCCATCTACCTTCGATGAATCGCGTGCCGATTCAGGAAATCGCGCCGAGGGCATGGGATGCTATCTGTGATCTTGTCGGTGGTGAAGACAGGGTTATCAATCTTCGGGATAACGCAAAACCGACATGGGGCGACGGCTTTATTATCAACTTTGCGTTAGGCGCGGACACACCTTGGCAACCACCTTCTCCAGAGGTGAGCGGTTGGCATAAGGATGGCGATTTTTTCCGCCACTTCTTGGATAGCCCAGAACAAGGATTGCTCACAATCGTTGTCTGGTCGGATATCTATCCACAGAGTGGTGGAACGTTTGTAGCGTGCGATTCTGTCCAGCATGTTGCACAGTGGTTATATGAACACCCAGAAGGGTTGTTACCAAGCAGCGGTTTTGGGAAACTCATTGGCAAATGTAAAGATTTTGTAGAGATTACTGGAAACGCGGGGGATGTTGTATTACTGCATCCTTTCATCTTACACGCCGCATCACAGAACCCGTCTCGCCGTGCGCGTTTTATTACGAACCCACCCGTCGGTCTCGCGGAACCGATGAATTTCAATCGTGAGAACCCGGACGATTTCTCGCCGGTGGAATTAGCAGTATTAGATGGATTGGGGAAAGATCGTTTGGACTTTAAGCCGACAGCACCGCGGGAACGTTTAGTACCAGAACGTGTTAAGCGTCAAAAGCAAATGCTGGAGGAACAGAAAAAGCGGCTTGAGAGGGGAGAGTAGGCGAGGTTGAATGAAGATTAATTTATTAATTCGGTAATGCCGGAACGTGCGATGAATCGCACTACTACGAACCTGACCGTTTGTAGTAGGGCAATTCATTGCCCGTCTAAGCAAAAACCGGTTTTCGACAACGGAGAAAACCGAGCAGAAACCCAATAGTTTAAAGATCAAATTGGGTTCGACTTTGATGGCATGCCTTGCCTTTGCCGCGAATAATATCTGCCTGATACCATGTATCCACCGCACGACAGATAGTGTGACTCTCACCGAGGCGTTGTCGCATCTCGGATTCTGTAAACCAGTCGTAGCCATCGTTTGCGAGAGCATCAAGGTCAAGATTCTCATCAGAAAAACCGTAGACCCGACAGATACTGTCTTCCGTCTCAACATCTTCAATGTAGGACATCCACGGCACTTCCAAATCAAGTTGGGTCTTAGCAAGTTCTTGCATCGAACCGATTCGTGCGCCAACATCCCAACCGACAAGTTTCTCCTCTTCCCAACCTTCACCCCCCGGCAATTTCCATTCTCCGTTACGATGCAGTAAAAACTTTGATTCTTGCGTTGATGTATCTTCAATAAGGAGACGTGTCGTCGCAATCGGTTTGTCAAAACAGACGGGTATGAGACGTTTACCGTCATCGCTTAATGCCTCCAACGCGACAGGGTTGTAAGGGTAATACCCCGCTGCGGGGGGTGCGTTCACTGCACAATACTTATTGAAAATACCGCATCGGTCTTCAGTCGTGGTTCCCGCGGGTGCTTTATGCCAGACATGCTCGTTGACGACAAGCAGATCGCCTGCCTTGAGTTCGGGATCAATGAAGGGTGCCAACTGTTTCGCATCGGGACGGGTGAGGTCCAAGATACGTGCATCTTTGTCAATCACCTGCGTCAGTTTGTGCGATTTGGGGGACACGAGGAAGGGGCCATACGCTGCATCGAAATCGGTCAGCGGAATAATCGCAAACACCCAATTCATTGATGAACCGACAGGTCGCCAGCGTTTGTAGTCGCAATGTGCACCAGCACCCTTATCACCAGGTGTTCGTAGATAGGCGACGTAAGCAGTGAGATGCGCCGGTTGCCCAAGCACAGATTCCACAGTACCAATAACCGTTGAATGTTCAACAATCGCAGTGAGTCCGGGTTCAGCGAGTCGGTTGCCGCTGACGGTGTACTTCGCCGGTTGCGGATACTTAAGGGTTGACGGATAAGCGTCGCGTTTCACCTCATGTTGGACGACGCGCCGCAGCTCATCCGCTTCTTTCGCGGATAAAACATTACGCACGATTATATAACCATCTTCATGGTAGTCTGCGATCTGTCGCTCGGTGAGAGACGATGTTATGGTCGCAGTCATAATGAAAGCTCCTTAGAAAATAATAGCGCAATTGATTGCGCGTTTGGAGAAAAAATAAGTTACTTCACCTTAATGACAACAAGCGTTATATCATCCGCCTGCGGTTCCCCGTCCGCCCACGACGCGCTCGCTTTGAAAAGATGATCAATAATAGCATCCGGGGGTTGATCTGCTACCTCTTCAAACAGTTCCTTCGTTTTTGGATAATCTAACATCTCGTTTTCAGGGTTCAACATCTCTGGTAGCCCATCACTCATAAGCAAAACCGTATCACCACCCTGGAGATCCAATGATGCTTCTTCTCGCTCAGCTCCGATGAAGCCTCCTAATGGTATCCCTTCAAGAAGTATCTCCTCAACTTGGTTTTCTTCTGCTCGATAGATGAGTGCAGGCGGCATCCCTGCTCCTGCCAGCGTCAGTTTGTTGCCGTTGAGTGTAGCGAGCGTCATTGCCATGTACAACCGTTTCAGGTTCATGCTCTTAACACCCTGTGAGATTCGTTCAAGCGTCTCCAAGTTCCCTGCCTCCGGTGGCGATGTTTTGAAAAGACTTTTAACAGCGGAAACGACAAGTCCGGCGTTCATGCCGTGTCCTGTAGCATCTCCAACTGCAATCGTGAGCCGATCGTCCGCCGTGAGATTGTAGTCATAATAGTCGCCACCGACCTCTGTCGCAGGTCGCATCTCAAAGGCGACATCAAGGTTAGGCAATCGCGGTGGAGCTTGCGGTAGCATTGACAACTGAAGTTCACGCGCTGCTTCCAATTCCTCCGTTTTTCGGGTGTTTTCAACTTCCAAAAGCTGACGCTCAAGTGCCTCCGTCTCAAGTTTCCGTCTCGTTCGAGAGAAATTACGAGCAAGATATACCGACATTGAGAAAAGTGGCGCGAGGGTGATAGCGAGCGTACTAAATTGCCAGCTTATGTTTCCATCATATTTTGTATATGAGACGAAAAAATCGAACATGAACGGCAGGATAATAGGCATGAGCGAGCCTAGCCCAAAAATCCACGCGCCATCTTTCTTCTTGAAGATGGCGACGATAATCACACGCGCCATCTCTAAAAACGTGAGGACGGTTAACAGTTGTAGGAGTAGAAACCCAGCGAGTGTTATCTCTAATTGAATTGGGACATTAGCCACTTCGATATATACTGTAGTTGCCCGGAACGTTGGGACAGTATCAAAACGAAGGAAGATCAAACAGATAGTTATAACCCAACCGATAAGAAAGAACCAAGACAGTTTGGGCAACTTCGGATAAAAGAGCGTGTAGAGAAATCGCATTCCCGCCAAAAATATCAGTACATAGACACACGCAAGTAACTGAAGTAGAAACAGAATTTGTGTTGGATTTGTTAAAAGACCAAGTTGGAAAAAAAGAAAAACAAAAGCCCCAATACTCCCTGTCGAGATCGCAAAATAGAGGTTTTCTCGTGCCCGCGGATAAAAGATAAACAGTAACAGGTGCTGCAGCATCATGAAAACCGAAATCGCCGTCCACACCATCTGAAAAGTGGTGCTTTCGTGAACAATAGCGACACGCGATTTAATGTTTGAATTTAACCGTGTCAGTTTAAGACCGAAACCGAGCACAGGCATCGACGGATCAGAAGAGAAATTAGAATGCCGAACCGCGATGAGATGGTCAGTTTTTCCTGAAAACAAAATTACCTGTGGATCTCGCTCCCAATATGGTTTTTCTTCTCCCTCCCGTGTTCCCACTGTCCCGAATTCATAAATCAACTCCCCGTCAAGATAGATTTCAGACGCACCCATTTGATACGTCACATGGAGTGCCAACGGCAAATTCCAGAGCTGCTCATCAGGAAGAGACAGATGAAGTCTGAACCAACCGATACCCTCCCACTCCTTTTCGGAGAGTTTCTTTCGAGATAGCAGTGTACTCGTGGATTTCCACGCGGTATCGTCAAAAGTTGGGCTTGCCCATTCTCGGTTATCACCCGGGTGATACTTCCAAGGTGCTGAGAACAAATCTGCCTTGCCTGAATTCACAGCCTCTAATGTCAACACGCGTATACCGGTGACCGGCACAGGTTCACTATCTTGCGCGGGTGTTTTGAAGATGAATCCGAATACTATTAAAATGAGATAGGATATTAGAATTAATCTGTGTTTCATCTAATCTTCGGGCAGGAGCCCCAATCCTTTAGGTTTGGGAGGAATGCCCGCTCCTATAGTTAAAGTTAAGGCGTGTTAGCACTCTAAAATCGTTTCGTTTCGCACCTGTTGTCAGGCGTTTCCCTTCAAGCGTATAGATAGAGAATAAACCTTTGGCATTCACACCCGCAAGGCGTGTCAGACCATATTTGGCGTGCTTTATCAATGTGTTTTTGACGAGACCGTTTCCTAACACAGTGCCGCCATATCTATCTCGCTGCCTGCCTTTTGCCTCTTGTTCTCTATGGAGACTCCTGCGTTTGATGCGGATAGGGGCTATACAGAATATATCGGTATTCTCAGGAATAGAAACACCCCCTACGGTGTGATGTGCCAGACACCAAGAATCTACGCAATGTGCGTTAAAGGTTTCTGCTAACTTGTCAGAAGACTTCTTGAGTCCTAACCGATCGCGTATTTCTTTGGTTTCCCACCCTTGTAATGTTAGCAACTGCCACCGCTTTCGGATTTCCGCATAGAACCACTGCTTACCGACTTCCAATGGACTAAACGATTGATTCCATTTCTTCGCACGTTCTATTGTCCGTGCTTTAATGTCTTCTACACACACATGCGTGACGGGATACAACTTTGATAGCCAATCCAGTATCCGGAGTTTCCAATCCCATCTCGCCCGTGTGCCCGCAGGTATCTTTGCCTTCCCCGCATTCCGGTTCTTTCTGTTCCTGCGATTCGGACACTTACGCGAACGTCTACTCCGACGCAGTTCACGACGCTTGGCAACTTTCTTGCCGACACCGCTATGAGCGTCCGCTTGGATATTCAAATACGTATGAGATTCGGATTTGACGGTGAGACCTTCCTTCTGACTGCCGGGGTCTACACCGACAACTATATCTTGCGTGTATGCTTCTTCAGTCTCATAGTTAAGCCGAATACAGAAGATACCGTTAGACCAATAAGGTGTCGCTAAGCCTTTTTTGATAAGCATCCCTGCTTTGTTTGGGTGTGTCGGCATAAGTTTCTTGCCCGACTTGCTCTTGACTGGAACAAACATCGTTTGTAGTCTCCCTTACGGGTTGTGTGTTGCCCCTTCCAGATCGCAGTATCCAAAAGTGAATCAGACGAGGGGAGTATCCGAAACGTTGGATGTGCTACCACACAGAGATACCGCGATATTTTACTGTAGAAAACTGTTTAACTTGTGGAGTGGACGTTGGGTATACGCTTCGCACAAGCCCAAGTCTTTAGACTTGGGTAGTTGACCTTAAAAAACCGTACGTTCTCAAAATCGGGTGTTTTATGACAGATGCGACTTCTGTCCAAGCCTCTTGACTATTCTCACGCGAAAGGTCTGGGATAAACCCGAAATCAAGGTAGACTTTGACCGCCGCAATTCGTCCAGTTGACGTGCCGAGAAAACAACACTCGTGGGACTGCTTCAGGCGCGTCATCGCTACAGACATCATCGGTTTAGATAACCCATGCCCTTGATAGTCCGGGTGAACTGCCACCCAATGGATCTGTCCCCAAGTTTTGCCATCCATATCCGGTTGCCACCACGCCGTGATTGTGCCGATCTCTTCGCCAGTGTCCGTGGTAAGGAAAAAACTCCGATCCTCCATCGCCAAAAAATCGCGTTCAAACTCACGCGCAAAAAGTCCATCATCAATGTCGATGTAGGGTTCTGCCGCTTTTTGAATCCGCGTCCAGATATGCCCTTCATTGGGACGGTAATTGCGGATCGCAAAACCTTTTGGAATAGGGAATTGGGGAATATTCTCCATGTTCTCACGGATCATTCTGACACTGTAGTTTTTCATGACTGGATATGAGTTTGCAGGAGCTTACATTCTGAACACTTATTTCTCGTGTAAGTTATAGTGAAGCCCACAAATAAATGAACATCTTTGTAGCATGATGCACGTCGCATCTGGGCGAGTACGCCGCAAAACTGTTAGTTTGTGCCAGTCTGAATGCCTGTTATAGGTATTCAGACTGTTTGAGGGTGCCCAATTAACTATAGGATTTACTATAATATAGCAAATCCTACATAGAGATGGCAAGGATATTTTGATAGTTGTCAGTTATCAGTAGGAGAGATTAGAAACTTCACCAGCAAAGGAGGACATAGATGGAACAGAATTCGGTTGCTTTTTGGTGGAATTATGTGGTATCATTTACCTATTATGGAAAAATCACCTACCGCCATTCCAATTTACACAATCGGCTATGGCAGCCGATCAATAATGGAACTCATTGAAGTGCTACACCAGCATGAGATCAACTACCTTATTGATGTCCGCTCGGCACCCTATTCTCGCTATAAGCCGGAATTCTCCAAAGCACCGCTCGCGAATGAACTCGAACGACACGGTATCCGCTACGTGTTCATGGGAGATACTCTCGGCGGCAGACCGGACGACGAAGCGTGTTACATCAATGGGAAAGTTGACTACGAAAAAGTCAAAGCCACGGCGTTTTACCAGAGCGGGATTGAACGCCTGCACACCGCTTTCGTGCAACAACAAAGCGTCGTGCTGATGTGCAGTGAAGGGAAGCCGGAAGAATGTCACCGATGTAAACTTATCGGTGTGACACTCACAAGGCAGAATATACCAGTCATTCATATCGACGAAAACGGCGCGCCAGTGACACAAGAAAAAGTCGTTGAGCGTCTGACAGGTGGGCAATTGTCAATGTTTGGTGAAGATACGTTCCACTCTCGAAAAAAATACTCGTAACTTAATCCACTATGAAGAAAATCAAAATTGTCACCATCGGTGTATACGGCTTTGACGAAGCCGTTTTTTTTAATGCCTTATGCCAAGCAGGTGTTGATACTTTCTGCGATATCCGTAGTCGGCGGGGTGTCCGCGGTGCGACTTACGCATTTGCCAATAGCAAACGTTTGCAAGCACGCCTTGCAGAACTCGGCATCCGATATATCTATCGCAAAGATATCGCGCCAACACAAACTGTTCGAGACAAACAGGCAGCAGCCGATAAAGCCACAAAAACGGCTAAACGCAAACGGACTGAACTTGGAGAAGCGTTTATTGAAGCCTACCATATCGAATGCCTTGATGCGTTTGAACCACAAAATCTGCTTGACGAATTGGGACCGGACGCGAAAGTTGTCGCGCTTTTTTGTGTGGAAACTGCACCGGAGGCGTGCCACCGTTCCTTGGTAGCCGATAAACTGGCGAAAACATTTAATCTGGAGGTCGAGGATATTCTACCGTGAGAGTCTTAATTGTTGCGAAAACCCGAATGAACAAAGGGGCGTGTATTGGCGCAATTACAGAGACAGGAAAAAGCGTGCGGCTCATTCCGTATAACGCCGATCCCCACGATGGCGCGAACAATGAATATAACGTTGGCGATATTTGGGAAATAACTGCCGAACCCGTCCCAGAACCTGCACTTATTCCACCGCATAACGAAAACACTATCGTTCGTGAAAAACACCGTCTCCACGTAACAAAAGATACAAAAAGCTTGGTGAGTGCTATCGAACTCCTGATGCCGCCGCAAACAGGACATCCGCGTGAACTCTATGAAGGTTTATTGAAAAGCACAAGTAGTGGTTCGCTCTACATCGCTGTGGATGGTGATATCCCCTCTTACAGCACTATGTTTTGGAGGCCAGATCAACCGCTTACCCGTGATACAGAAGGAAGGCGAATACGATATCGCTACCCCACCGAAAATGGCGGATGCACGCTCACCTTTGTCGGTTTTCAAGAACCGCTTGAGACAATTCCAGCGGGCATGCTCCTGCGCGTGTCTCTGGCACATCGGTGGAGACCCAAAGATCAGCCCGACGCTGAAGAACGACACTATGTCCAGATATCTGGCTGGTTTTCTCAAGAAATAGAACAAGGAGAACTAGAACAGCCCGGAGAGCAGGAACAGCCGTCACTCCCAACCCCGAAGCAAACCCCGTTAGAGATCCTCACAAACATTTTTGGGCATGAACAGTTTCGGCCATTTCAGGAAACCATCATCAACCACATCCTAAAACGGCAGAATGCGTTGATTGTCCTACCCACAGGTGGTGGAAAATCACTCTGTTATCAATTACCTGCCCTCATGTTTGATGGTGTAACCGTTGTTATTTCGCCACTAATTTCACTCATGCAGGATCAGGTAATGCAACTACAAAATCGTGGTATCCGTGCAGCGTTTCTCAACCATACTGTTGGGAACACAGAATACGTCGCCACGATGCAACAGGTAAGACAAGGTGAAATCAAGCTACTTTACCTTGCTCCTGAAACGCTCGTTCGCCCTGAAATACTTGTTATGCTTGATGATTCAGATGTTGCCTGCCTTGCGATTGATGAAGCACATTGCATTTCAGAATGGGGACACGACTTTCGGCAGGAATACCGACAGTTGGTTTCCATTCGCGAACGATTCAAAAACGCCGTTTGCGTTGCCCTAACAGCTACTGCAACCCCGCGGGTTCAAAACGACATCAAGAAATTACTCAAGTTTGACGACGGAAATGAGTTCATAGGCAGTTTTGACCGAGAAAATCTATTTATCGCTGTTGAACCGAAAGTTGAATTACTGGAACAGACACTCGCGTTTCTTAATACGCATCGCGGTGAATCTGGCATTATCTATTGTCAAACCAAGAAGCAGGTTGAATCGCTCTGTCGTCATTTAACTGCCAGACGTACCCCAGTCCGTCCGTATCACGCAGACCTTGATAATACAACTCGGAAACAGAATCAGGAGGCTTTCATTAATGGCGAAATCCAAGTGATAGTCGCCACAATCGCCTTCGGTATGGGAATCGATAAGGCGGACGTGCGTTTTGTGCTACACGCTGGATTGCCGAAGGAACCTGAATCTTACTATCAAGAGATCGGACGTAGTGGTCGCGATGGACTTCCAGCGGAGTGTCTCTTGCTATTTAGTTACGGTGATGTTGACACTATTAATCATTTCATTGATCAAGGTGCAGAATCCGAAAAACGCGGACGACAAGAACGATCACACACCCTGGTTTCGTGGGCAACCTCAATAGCGTGTCGTCGAAAAGTGTTGCTAGCTTATTTTGGAGAGGAATACGATCAGGAGAATTGTGGGATGTGTGACAACTGCCGTAAATCAGAAATAGAGCGAGTTGACTTGACGGTACCCGCACAAAAATTTCTCTCGTGTGTCGTCCGGACAGAAGAACTATTCGGGGAAGCGTATATCATTGATATATTACGGGAGTCAAAGCGGAAAAAGATTCTTGAGAACAGACACAATGAACTCTCTACGTATGGCATCGGTATGGAATATAGCAAGACGCAGTGGAGATATTTGTCTCATCAATTCCTCCAACAAGAATTATTAGCACGAGATACCCAACACGGCAGCCTCCGTGTGACTCAGCATGGATGGGGAGTACTGAATGGAGGCGATCAGTTTTGGGGGTTTTCGGTAGAATCGGTACACCACCTCACATCTGAAGTGCTGACTGAATACGATCCCGAACTCTTCAAATTGCTCCAGACCGAACGAGACAGAATCGCTGACGCGGAAGGTGTACACCCTAATGCGGTTTTTCACGATAAAGCACTGCAAGCAATGACGACCTACTTTCCGACATCTGAGGAATCGTTCAAAGTGATGCCAAGTGTAGGCCCCGCAAAAACCGAAAAATACGGTAAGGTCTTTTTGCCTATTATTCGTGCCTATTGTAAGGAACATGAAACGAAGCCGGTAGCGCGCTCAACTGAAGCATTGAATACTGATCCACCAACCTCTACAGAACTGAACGCACACGCTCTAGAACTTTTCGAGCAACTTCGCGATAAACGCAAAACTGTGGCAGATAAAGAAGAGGTAAGGGCATTCCGTATTTTTTCTGACAAGATCTTAAAAGAAATGGTCACCCATTTCCCACGAACGCGAGAAGCGTTCGGGCAGATTCGTGGTATTGGTCCCGCGAAAATTGAAAAATACGCTGATGATTTCTTACCGATCATCCGTGACTATTGCAAGGAACACGGTATTGATTGAAAACTCTTTTTACTGCATCTCGGAAGCATTTTAAACCCTTGAAGGTGCTTCCTGCATCACAGGAATCACATAACTCCGAATTGTCACACGGCTGATGAAATCAACAGAGAATTTAGTCTCCAATACATCAATAACCAATAACCGTAACCTACTCTATACCCCCAATTTTCTCTAACAGGTACGCGACAATATCTGGTTTCGAGTTTCGATCCACCCACTCAAGACGGGTATCCTTACGGAACCACGTTAACTGCCGTTTGGCGAAGCGACGGGTGTTCTGCTTCAACTGCTCGACCGCTTCCAGATATGTACATTCTCCATCAAGATACGCGATTAACTCTCTGTAACCAAAACTTCGGAGCGCGAGGGTATCACGCGCATAACCCGCTGCTAACAGAGATTCCACTTCGGCAATCAATCCATTCGCAAGCATCACGTCCACGCGTTGTCCGATACGCTGATAGAGCAGCGCGCGCGGCATCGTCAGGCAGAAGGCGATAAACGGATACCGCTGGCTCCCTTGATCCCACTGTTGCTGGTGTTCAGACATAGGCGTGCCTGTCAATTCATAGACTTCCAAGGCACGGATAACACGGACGACGTTATTCGGATGAATCCGTTCCGCAGACGCTGGATCGCATGCACGGAGTCTTCCGTGGAGGACATCAACTCCGCGTTGTGCTGCCTCTTGCTCAAGTCGTTCTCGAAGGGCAATATCAGCATCGGGGCCTTCAAACAAACCGTCAACAACTGCACGAAAGTAGAGCCCTGCACCACCGACGAGCAGCACTCGTTTCCCTCTATTTTGGATGTCGGCGATCGCTGTGTCTGCAAGGGATTGATAGTCTGCAACGGAGAAGGGTTGGGAAACGTCCACACAGTCTATCAGATGATGCGGTGCCGTCTGCCGTTCTTCAGGGGTAGGTTTGGCAGTGCCGATGTCCATCTGCCGATAGATTTGTCGGGAATCGACAGAAACGATTTCGGCGTTAAGGCGTTGTGCAAGTTGAATGGCTATCTCTGTTTTGCCGACTGCTGTGGGACCGAGGAGGCAGAGGAGTCCGGCTTTCATTTTCAGGATGCTACCGCTCCCAACTTGGGGAACCAACGTGTAAAGAAGGCAACAGCTTTGGGGTCCTGTCGATGCGGTGCGAACAGGTATTTGCCCCTGCTTCTCTGTGAATAAGAGAGTACATAGATACCAAATGCATTGTAACCAACAGCAACAACGCCAAATGCATTTCCGCCAATGGCGATAATGCCAACCGCATTTCCACCGATGGCAACAATCCCACAAACGTTAATGCCAATAACAAAAACGCCAGCCACATTCATACCGACACCGATAATATTAGCGAGGTTTACCCCTATGGCAAATATACTATAACTTATCGTTCTACCATCAAACATAGCACCTGCGTCCATAAACAGGGAGACAAGCCACTGTGAGAATCCCCAATTGGGTATGATAATACAGACAGTAATGATAATTACGAGGGAAATTAAAATTGTGTAAACAACACCCCATCTTACCAGATACGGTTTAAACGCCTTTCTGAAGTTTTCGGGTGTAAATGTAGTTTGCATTTGGGAATCCGTATTCGGGTTACCGTTCCACAGTGGTGTCGCGAGGGTCCACAATCCAACCACCGCCGAGGACGTATTCGCCATTGTAAAAGACAGTGGCTTGTCCGGGGGTGATAGCACGGCGTGGTTCGTCAAATTTCACGACCGCCTCGGTATCGCTGATAGGCGTGATGGTCGCTGGACCGCCGTCATCACGGGATCGGATTTTGACGTGCGCACGGATCGGTTCCGTTAACTTCTCAATGGCAATAAGGTTGATACGCTCAACGTGCATCGTGTCCTCAAGGAGGGCATCGGAGTCACCGACAACAACGGTATTTTCTGTTGCATTGAGCTGTGTCACATAGAGGGGTTTGCCGACGGCTATACCTAACCCTCGCCGCTGTCCGACGGTATAAAACGCGACACCATCATGTTTACCAAGAACATTGCCTTTCCCATCCACAATATCGCCGCCCTCAATTTTCTCAGGGACTCTATGTTGGAGGAAACGTCTATAATTAGTGTCAGCGACAAAGCAGAGTTCTTGGCTCTCGATTTTTTCAGCGGTGCGCAATTGGTACTTTCGGGCAAGGTCTCGTACTTCGGATTTCGTGTATTCACCGAGCGGCATCATCGCACATTGCAACTGTTCCTGCGTCAGCGCGGCGAGGAAATACGACTGATCTTTGCTCACATCAAGTGCTTTGCGTAAGAGGTAGCGTCCAGTTTCTGGATCCTGCTCAACGCGAGCATAATGTCCAGTGGCGATGGCATCGCACGCCAATGTTTTGGCGAGATCAAGCAGTCTACCAAACTTGAGTTCTCGGTTACATACCATACAAGGGCTGGGGGTTCTGCCGACGAGGTATTCTTCCACAAAGTAGTCAATAATCTGCTCGCGGAAAGCGTCCTCGTAATTCACGCCGTAGAAAGGGATACCGAGTTGCGTGGCGACGCGGCGTGCATCCTCAATGCCTTCAAGCGAACAGCAGTTCGGACGCTCTGGGTCTACCTCAATAGTATCAGGCGCGCCGAGGCGCATGGTGATGCCTGTGACATCATAGCCTGCGTCAACCATCATGGCAGCAGTGACGGAGCTGTCTACACCTCCGCTCATTGCAACGAGAATTTTTTTCATAGGACTACTCAGTTAAGTTAGAAATCTGGCGTAAACACGCTTACCAATTTTACTTAATTATACCACATAATAGCCGATTTGTCAGGCAAAATTTGGGGCACTTCCAGGACGATTTAGTTTTCGCGTATGGCCCCCATTTTCAGCACGAACCTTTGTCGCCCAGACACGGGAACCCTTGTAGCATAAACTTTTAGTTTGTGCGTGTATGGGTCGCAAACTGGAAAGTTTGCGCTACAAAAGGGAGAACTAAATCACCCTGGAGGCACTTCCAGGGCTATTTAGTTTTCGTTTTTTGTCCAAACGGCGACATCAACACCGACAATTAGCTCAGTATCCCCTGTCTCTCTTACATCTTTATCTTTGGGAATTCTTTTCCGAGTTGTGCCAGTATTTTTTCCTTAATATCACCCATCATCTTTTCCAACACTTGTTCGAGCATTTGTGTATCGGGAATACTTTTTCCGAGTTGCCCTTGAAGTTCGGCGTGAATCTTTGTTTCTATGGTGCCGAGCATCTTAGGCACAAATTCTTTTAGAATTAATTCTTCAGTCGATTGATCCAGTTCGCTTTTACCTTCTTGTGTCATGTGAAATTCTTCTCCTTGTAAGTGTTCGCGTAAGCGTTCACGTGCCCGGTAGAGCCAACTATGAATTGTGTTCACCGATACCCCCAAAAAGTTGCCAATCTCTTTAGTCGTCATTTCATCAAGGTAGTGGAGCGTGACGACGGTGCGTTCCTTTTCCGGAAGTCTTTCGAGGAGTTGTTTAACAATTTCATAATAATGCTCAGCAGTTTCTGTTTCCCGCTGTTCCGACATATAACGCGTATAAGAGAGTTTCTCTACAATATTTTCTATACGTGGGTCCTCCAAGGATTGCATCTCAGGTTTTTGCTTTCGTAGCCAATCAATGCAAAGCCGATTGGCGATCACATAGAGCCATCCCGCAAAAACATTAGGATTCCTGAGTGTAGAAAGGTTCTGATATGCTTGGAGGAAGGTGTCTTGTGTGATCTCTTGAGCATGGTGAAAATCACCGATCTTCTGCCACGCCAAGGCGTGAACGCTTTTTTGGTATTTTTCAACCAATGTGGTAAATGCGGTGTGGTCGCCCGCTAAAATATCATGAATAAGTTGAACGTCATCTTTTTCCATCGGGATACTCCTCTCAAATATCCGACCTGAAGAATTTTAGGAACGCTATACTTGTGAACCCACCTGTGAAAAAGCAGAGCAATAGTAAATCCAGAGCAGCGTGCTGGAGCATCTCTCCCAAAGTCAATGCCGTCAGCGGCGGCGGAGCCGGCGGGGACGGGATTTCTGCTGTTTCGATGAGAGCAGCGTCTGACATTTTGCTGAACATTTCTGCATCCAGCACCTCATAATAGCGAGTGCCCGTTTGAAAATACGTATTTCTTTTGACCTGACCGGTTTGTGTGGCATCCGTTGCCAGAAAAATGAAGGAGGCTGTCGGCGTGATCCGGGAAAAGTTTATGCCGATTTTATCCTGCCATTTTCTTTCTTGTTCATAACGCCTGTCGAGTTCTGTTGCGAGGTCTCGGTATTTTAACCGCGCCGTCTCTTCAAGCGGGAGCATCTTCGCATTCATTTTGGCGACAAACGCTTCATCTAATCTAAAGAAGCCGGTCGTTGCCTCTCCCTGCTTAGATTCCTGTACCATTTTACCCATGATTTTGTTTCTTTCCGTTTCGAGAGTGGCATGCAATTCTGCTCGCCCCGCTGTCTTTTCCCTATAGACGCTCTCCGCTGTTGAAGTCGGTGCGAGGGTTTGTGCTGCAAGAAACCCAACTCGTGGTAAGATCAGAACAGCGAACACCCAAACGGTAAAGGCGACAATGAGTGCAGTCTTGGAACTGTCAAAATAAATCGAGATCACAGCACCGATTGCAAAAAAGACCGCAATATAGAGCAGCGAGATGCCCATGAGGTAGAGCACACGCGGAAAGATGTCCGGTTCAGCCAATGGAAACCCTTGCCAGACCAACACGAGTAAGCCGATGATTAATGAAACTAAGAACGGAACGATGAACACAAGATATCCACCGATGAGTTTGCTCCACAAAAAGATATCGCGCGGAAGGGCGTTGGCGAGGGTTATCCGAAGTGTGCCTGCTTCTCTTTCTCCCGTAACGGCATCAAAGGTAAACAAGAGCGCGAGCAGACTAAAGACGGCACTCACAACGAACACAAAATCAAGATGCCCTAAAAGAAAGGCGATTGGCGCGGTAGACAGCGCCGCTTCCCCGCGCTGTATGCCGTTGCGCGTCATACCGAGATAACTCGGTAGCGCAGCTTCTAAGCCCATCCCAAACACGCTTAAAGGTGTCGGCTTCAGAATCAATTTGGAAACTTCAAGATTCGGATCTATTCGCTGTTTCCGTAGCCAGGGCTGCTCCGCTGGGTCCTTATTGTTTTCGTCTTTGACGGTTTCTTGATAGTCAACTTGGCGTTGGAGATAACGATGGTAATTGATATGGAAGTTGAGTGGGATGAGCAATACACACATCAGAAGCAATGCTATAAACCGAGCACTCAGCAGATGATGCATCATCTCTTTCTGAATTAGAGTAATTAACATAACAAAGCCTCCATTCCGATGGGGTCGTTTGCAATAACAACCTCGTCGTCAATATCCTCAGGAAAACGTTGTCCACGTCCCGCATTTCAAATCGTAATACATAACAAGGATCATATCCACTTGCGCTGGCATGATACCCTTAGACGTTAAAGACGAATTTTTGACCGGAATGCTTGCAGAACATGAAAAAATGGAGGTGGAGGATGCCGAAGCAAAATCGAGAGGAAGCCTGGCGCGTTGATCAGGAAATTTTCAATCTAAAAATTGACACCTATGGTGCGGTGTTTTTGCTGGGGTGTTTCTTCTAGGAAACCGCACCGACTTTAATTGGAACAGTTAAGCGTTAGGAGATCTGCCAATCTTCCTTTCCGGCGTAGCGGTCATCGTAGACATCTTCATTGAGTTCCAGTCCGAGTCCAGGAGTATCCGGGACTGTGAACGTGCCACCGGTGAAGGTGTAGCCAGAGGTATCAATTACATCGCTGGTGAGGGTTGCGACTTCGCCATAGAGGAAATGGGGGATGGTTTTTGCGAATTGGAGACTGAGGAAGAAACCGAGCAGAGAACCCCAGTTATGCGGTGCACATTGGACATCGTGCGCAGCTGCCATATCCGCAAGTCGCCGCCATCCAGTAACGCCGAGTCCCTTCATATCGTGCTGGATGACATCAATAACACCCGCTTCAAAGAACGGATCATAGAATTCAAGCGGTTCACGCGTTCGGGTTTCGCCATCGGCAATGAAGGTTTTCAATCCCTTGTCTTGGATGAAGGCTTTCAGGTTGCGGTACAATTCAACGTCTTCTTCAAACATCTCCTCGATCCAAAAGACATCGCAATTGCTGGTTTCATTGAGGAAGGTAATGACCTCGTCATAGGTATATGCGTTGTTTGCATCGACGAGGATATTGAAATCTTCACCTGCTGTGCTACGTGCAAGTTGGACAAGCTCAATATCGCGTTGTAAACCCGCTGAACGTTCCATGAGGTGGTTACCCCGCCCGATTTTCATCTTGCATGCGGTAAACCCGTTAGCGAGGCTGCTCTTAACATCGTCTTCAATCCGTTTGAGACCTTCGGCTTTGGTCTCGTAGAGGAGATCGTTGAAGTAGATAGTGCTGTCGTAAGCAGGTAATCCATTTGAATTAACATCACTGCCCATGAGTTGATAGGCAGGTTTATCGAGAATTTTGCCGATAATATCCCAGAGTGCATTTTCAAGCCCGCGAAATTCTTCAACAACCCCATCTTCAGGGTTCAAGAGGTCAAACGGATTTCGATTAAGTACGGCTTCGGCATCTTTAGCGGACGCTGCTGCCCAATTGCCAACCCCCCATCCGAGCGTCCCATCGTTGGTATAGATACGGATAAGGCGCTCATGCCACTTTCCATTCGGGCCGGGCTGTTTTATCTCTTTCGCACCAGAGTTGCAACCGATTGCGGGTTGGTCAATCTCGACGGTAACCTGCTCAATTTTGATAATCTTGATGTCGACGGGATAATTCTGCATAGCCGTTAATCACCTTCCACTATTCGGTCAGAGAGTTTTAGCATTTGACTGTACACAATCACTCACCAGCGTTGGACACTTCGGCACTCGCCAATTTTACATCCCAGTTACCTATTCTTCAAGGACAAGGAGCAGTTGATTGAGTTCGTCCCTCACCATATCGTTGGTTTCCTTCTCCTCGTAGAACAGATAAATCTTATGCGGTAGATTGTCGTACTGGTCCGCCTCTTCAACCTGCTTAATTAGGGTAGGTTTCTTAAGCAGTTGCACGATGCGAAGCCTATCTTCGTGGTCGATGATTTCGGTATCCGTTAATAATTGGATCAAACGTGCAGCCAAGCCATCAGCAAGTCCTTTTTCTGCATAGTGGTTCAAGGTGTCAATAGCGGCTTGTTTAGTATCGGGACCTGAGCCATTGGTCAGAATTGCGACGAGATTGTTAACGGCACCTGCGTCAGGATATTCCCGCAATGCTATAGCAATATCTGTACGTACGGCATTATCAGAATCTTCAAGTGCATCAATCATCTTAGTCGTGGGGTGTTCTTTGAGGAATATCATAGATTTGGCGGCGGCCCGTCGGACATCCACGTTACTATCAGTCAATCCCTCGATGATTTTTTGTTCGGAGCCTTCATCGCCAAGCAGATAGAGTGCGGTGTTAATTTCCATCTTCAACCCTTCATTCGTAGTTGAATTTTGGAGTGTTTTTAATCCCGCGCTGGCGGATGCGTCCCCTATATCTCCTACGATACGGACGAGTTGAATCTTCACAGCAGATGGTGTGTTGCTATCACCAGCTGCCGCCAGGATGTCGTTAATACCTGGACTGCCGATTTCCTGCAAGATATGAATGAAGTCGCCGTGGACATGGCGATACCGGTTTTTAATAAGGTCTTCCAAAATGAAAGGTACGGCGGGTGCGCCCTTATCAACAAGGATTTGTATAGCATCCTTCTGTATCCTATGGCGTTCATCAAGGATTTGCAGGATCTTCTTCATCTCATATTCACCCAATTCACCAATGCGTCGGTCCCGCTCAGTTTTGTACCTGGCATCCACTTTGTGGACCCTCGCAGCACCGGATGAAAGCGCGTTACTGTAGGCAATAACCAAGAGTGCACGCGGTTCAACCTTGTTTTGCTCCTCCTGTTCCGCACGTTCAAGGTGCCCAACGGCTTCCAGCGTGAGCCCTGCGTCTAATAACTTACTCCTGCCGACTTCAAGCTGGGTGATGACCTGTTCCTGACAACCGATGCTCACAACCCCTATAAGCAGTAATATCATCAAAGTTTTCTTCATGTTCCGTTTTTCTTTTCCTCCTGAAATCTCAATTAGACTCACCCGTCCGTGATGCGTATCGCGTCCATGCGTCATGAAGATAATGAAGGGCGCGCATTATTCAACTGCTCAACCTATAAGCAGATAAAAAAGAGCCAACCGAATACCCTTTCGTTGGGCTTGTGGCATCAAATTTAGGATAAAACTTGCAGGTTCTCCATATCGCGTTTATATTTGCACATCTACCGAATAGTCGTTACAGATCGGGATAAGTACTGATGTAAGGAATATTCTAAAATAAATACACTTTTATGTCAACAATTTAAGGCACAACTCACAAAGCGGTTCAATTTTCCTACCGAATCACAGTTCATGCTGCTGTGGAAACCGACTCCCAAATACCGAATTTAATTTATATAACACGCGCGGCAAACGGAAAACAGAACGCCCTTCTACGGAAGATGCCATCCTATAACAAGGCGAATTTAGATCACTGAACTTCATTAAGGAGTTGGGCAAGTGGAATTCTGACGAGATCCTCTTGCTCCTTCTTGTCGTGGTACTCATGAAGCTTGGACCCAAGATCTTCGATCGTCTTTAAGGCTTTAATCTGTTTTTTAAACGGCTCTCTCCGTAGCAGCTGCACGAGATAATAGCGGTTGTCTGGATCGCTAACCGTTCCGCCAATAAGTAACATAGTGGCGCGTTTTGCAAGACCTCTGGCGAGTTTGTTCTGCCCATAAACGTCAAGCGTATTAATCGCTGCCTGCTTCGGGTCTTTGTTCAATTCACCAGTGATGATATTCATAAGTTCATCGGTAGCAGCTGCATCCCTATGGACTGCGAGTGCCTCTACAAGCGATGTGACAACTTCGGAGTCCTCGTCTTTTAACCCTGCGATGAGCGTTTTCGGCGATATCCCCTTGATATTTACCATCGCTTTCGCGGCGGCACGGCGCACCGCAACATCACTATGACTGATACCAGCGATGATGTCTCTTTTATAGGATTCCTCCCCGAGCTGATAGAGCGTGGTGTTAATTTCCATCCTGAGTCCAGGCGCCGTGGTTGTTTCCGACTGAACGGATTTTAATGCGTCCACAGCTTTCGCGTCGCCGATGCCAGCCAATACCTGAACCAATTTACCTTTGAGAGCGGATGAGGTCGTCTCATCAGTCAGTCTGGCCAAAGTGAGGTCTAATCCAATAGGTCCCATATCAACCAACATCTGTGTAAAATCGGCGTGAAGTGAGGGATACCTCCCCTTGGCAAGACTGTCGAGAATTAAGACACCTGCGTCATGTCCCTTGTCGACGAGTGCTTGTAAGCCTGCTTTCCGTACCTGTGAAGGTTTACTGAGTACCTGCAGGATGTGTTTCATCTCAGCCTCTGTCAATTGTTCAATCCGTTGCTCCCGTTGATTTTTGAACTTGGCTTCATCACCACCCGCATTGGCATCCCCAGTGGAAAGTCCGTATGAATAAGCGATAAGAAGTAGCGAGCGAGGTTCGAGTTTATTGACCTCTTCCTCTTCTGCCTTTTCGAGATGTATAACAGCTTCTAAGGCGTTCCCGCTGTCAATCAATTTACTTTTGCCTACTGTTAAGTTGCTCGGTCCCTTCTGTTTTGTTTCACACCCTAAACTCGCGAGCAACAGAACAACGATCGGAATAATTACAAACCTTTTCATTGTGATCTGCTCTCCTCCTGATTTTTGTAGTATGGATACTCTGAATATGAATTGCGCTTTTTAATCCACACGTGTAACTGCGCGTCAGGTTAAATTGTGGCTTTGAAATATTCCCCTATAACAATACCACAAAATCCTAAAAAAGTCAAGTGTAGATTTCGATTTCTACAGCAGCGGTCAATCAGCGATTATAGGTTGTCAGTGATCAGCAGTCCGTTGCCAATTAATTGAATAAGGTTGACATGCGCGCGAGTTTTGATTATACTAAAGATTAAAAAAACTCTGTAACTCGCGCCTATAGGAAGGAATTTTCTCATGATTTTTTTTCGTTCTCATTGTGTCAATTCTGTATCGCTATCTCGCCAACGGAAAGCAGATTTTCAGGAAATTAGAGCGACAAAGTTATGGAATATACTCGGTGTGTTGCTCATTTGCACGGTTTTGCTACAAGGACCAACATCCGCGCAGCTGATGGCACCAGAAGAGGTCCTCGGATTTCAGGTCGGTTCGGATTATCAAGTGGCAGGTTGGAAAACTGTTTCCGATTACATGCGCCATGTCGCAGCAAATTCAGATCGGGTTTTGGTGGAAGAACTCGGAAAAACAACCGAGGGCAATGCTCTTCTGATGCTGCTGATTTCCACACCGGAAAACTTGGAGAACTTGGCGCGTTATCAGCAGATTCAGAGAGAATTAGCGATTCCGACCAAACGTAGTGTCGAACTCGACGCACTCGCGCAAGAAGGTAAAGCAGTTGTACTGATTAATTGCAACCTCCATTCCACAGAGATCGCCTCCTCGCAGATGTCAATGGAGCTTGCACATCAATTCGCAACAGCCGAGACCCCGCGAATCAAAGAGATCCTTGAAAATGTGATAATTCTGCTCATCCCTTCCGCAAATCCCGACGGGTTAAACATCGTAGTGGATTGGTATAACCGCACCGTCGGCACGCCACACGAAGGGTCGGAAATCCCGTGGTTATATCATAAATATACAGGACACGATAACAACCGCGACTGGTTTATGTTGACACAGATAGAAACACAGCTGCTGACACGAGTGCTTTATGAAGAATGGTTTCCTGAAGTCGTTTACGATGTGCATGAGATGAGTTATCGCGGTCCTCGATTTGTGATACCACCCTATTTTGAGCCGGTTAATCCAAATATCCCGCCGCTTCTACAGCGGACGCTTTCGCTCATTGGTGCACAACTCGCCTTTGACTTGACGAGCGACGGGTTCACAGGCGTACTTTCAAGCGCCGTCTATGATACATGGTGGCACGGCGGATTTCGGACAGTACCGTATCGCCATAACATGGTAGGCATCTTGACGGAAGCGGCGCGAGTGGAAATCGCAACACCGATTTTCCAACCCCATCACACCTTAAAAGGCTACCGGCGAGGACTTGATCAATATGCACTTCGCACGAATTTCCCAGAACCGTGGCCCGGTGGCTGGTGGCGATTGCGCAATATTGTCGACTACGAGAAGGCGGCGGCATTCTCAATCCTCAATTTCGTCGCCGAGCATCGGGTAACGCTGAAAACAAACTTTTATAAGATGGGACTCAATGCAATCGCAAAAGGGCAGGATGAACCCCCGCGGGCGTTCCTCATCCCGACTGAACAACGCGACATTCACACAGCACTCAAGATGTTGGATATTCTGAAACGCGGCGGCGTACAGATTCATCAGGCAAACGCCCCGTTTACCGCTGACGGTGTAGAATATCCCGCGGATACATACGTTGTGTTGATGTCTCAACCGTTTCGGGCACATGCGAAGGATCTGCTTGAGGTGCAACGCTATCCAGAACGCCGTCCATCCCCCGAATCACCGCCCGAACGACCTTATGATATTGCAGGTTGGACGCTACCATTACAGATGGGGGTGCGGACGATCGCGGTTGTGCATCCGTTCGAGGCGGATTTAGCACAGCTGCCGATGCTTCCAACGATGGAAGGCACGTTGGATGGTACACCTGAACCGACAAGTTACCTATTTGAAAATCGAACGAACGCTGAGGCACTTTTCCTCAACCATCTGTTCAACGCGAGATTCGGCGACGACAGTCCTAAATATAAACTTTATTCGGCGCGACGGGATGTAGAACTTGCTGGCAAAACGCTGCCTCGCGGGGCTATCCTGATCAAGACAGTGGAACCGCCACTACAGCAAATTGCGGAGTTGAATGCACTCGCATCGGAATACGGCATCCACATCCACGCCGATGCATCTATTGACGAAGAAAATCTCGGTCGTATATTTTCCAGAGTGGACGCGCCGCGCCTTGGTCTCTACAAACCGTGGACAGCGAACATGGACGAAGGGTGGACGCGCTGGGTTTTGGATACACACGGGTTCAACTACAATAGTCTCACGAATGCAGAAATCCGAGCGGGTAATTTGGCAAGGCGGTACGATGCTATCATTTTGCCGGATCTGGGTGCTTCGGGTATTCTCAATGGACATTCAGCTGGAAAATTACCACCGGAATATACCGGTGGCATCGGGACTGAAGGGTTGGCGAATTTGCGGACGTTCGTGGCCGACGGCGGGACGCTTATTTGTTTGAATCGTGCGACGGAACTGCCTTTGAAATACTTTGGACTTGGTGAAAAGGGTATCGTTAATGTCGTAGAGAAAAATAATCAGCCGAACGAAGACGCGTTTTTCTGCCCGGGTTCATTACTGCGCGTTCGGATAGACACAAGGCATCCGATTGGATACGGATTAGACAGCGAGATGGCAATCTTTTTTAAATCGGGACCTGTTTTTGACGGTGTTCGCGGCGATTCAGAAGCCGTGGCGACGTACCCCGAATTCAATCCATTGATGAGTGGGTGGCTTGAAGGTGAAAAACGGATTCGTCAGAAGGTAGCACTTTTGGAAACACTATTGGGCAACGGACGCGTGATCCTGTTCGGTTTTAAACCGCAGCATCGCGGTCAGTCTTATGGCACTTTTAAGTTGCTCTTCAATGCGATCTATTATAGCGCGATATCAGAAGATATGTAGGTCTATGCTTTGGTAAGTGCTGATACTTGAGCGGTTTCAGTGAATTTTTCGCTTGCCAAAGCAATGTCAAATGGACTAAAATTGTTTGACACAGAAACCGATGAATACCAACCTTGTTGACTTCAGAACGACAAAATAAGGAAGACAAAATGGCAGAAACACAACAGAATCAACCAAGACCCAAATTGCCATCAGCGCAACACACACTTTTAACAGCTGAGGATCTGTGGAAACAACCTGATGATGGGTATCGGTATGAATTGGTGAAAGGGGTCATACGTAGAATGCCACCTGCTGGATTTGAACACGGGATCCGAGCGGCTAAAATTGGAAGACATCTTGACGCGCACGTTGAAAAGCATAAATTAGGCTACGTTTGTGGTGCTGAAACGGGATTTAAGATTGCCCAAAATCCAGACACTGTGCGTGCGCCAGATGCTGCGTTTGTTCGCCAAGCCATAATTGATGAACGGGGTATTTCAAAGGGCTATTGGGAAGGAGCACCCGATCTTGCGGTTGAAGTCATCTCTCCAGGCGATACCTACACTGAAGTCGCAGAAAAGGTAGACGAATGGTTAAATGCCGGGTGTGCGATGGTGTGGGTTGTGAATCCGCGTCGAGAAACTGTAGAAGTGTACCGGTCCCCTGAAGACATCACCATTCTGCATGGAGACGACATCCTTGATGGCGGCAACGTTATTGAAGGGTTTCAGTGCAGGATTGGTGACCTATTTATCTGATAGACCCCGCTCTAAAGTCCCGTAGGTGCGGTTTCCTAACCGCACCGATGTTGAGTGGATAAATAATTACAGAATCTACTATAAGACATAAAACTGAAAGGTAGGTACTTATGTCCACGACGACGGACAAGACCCTCGTCAGCTGGTTCTGCTTTGATGAGGACGCTCCAAAGCACTGCAGCGTGATTACTGTACAGGCGGCTGAGAAGTATGACGCACTCGCTTTTGGGCAGGATACTCCAAGGAAGTGGTCCACCGCCAGTGATGATAACACTCGCACGCAAAACCCAGAACAACTCGCGCAAAATCCAGAACAGGAAATTGTACTCGGGCAATTCATGATGATGGCAGCTGTTTACAAGGACAACTCGGTCACCATTTACCGCGATGGGGAAGTGTACGCCAACTATACCATCAAAGAGCCATTCGATTTTCTGAACAACCCCTATCTACAACTCGTAATTGGCTCAGTCAATCTAAATCCGAACTACGCCACATCATTCAAAGGAAAAGTCAAGGACGTACGGATTTATGCTCAGGCTTTGACGCAAGCGCAGATTAAGGAACTGAGACCGAACGCACCCTCCGCAACTCAACCGTTCAGCTGGTATGATTTCTCGAAAGACGGTTGGTGGGTAGATCGTGCTGGAAAATTTCCTGAGTTTAGAAACATGGCAGCGATAAAACAGAACGATGAAGACGCGTACATTGTTTTCGATCGAGACGACAGACACATGTTTACCCTCGACAACGAAGCTGTCCGGATCGCTCGTGATTTTCGCCAACGACTGATGCATGACCCGAGTCGCCCGACATACCACTTGGTTAATTCCGAAGGCGATAACGAAAGGAACTATTCGACCGATCCGAATTTCATGATCTACTGGAAAGGTCAGTATCATTTCGGCTATATGTGCAAAGGCGATGAGCACGCTTTTGGTCACTTCACGAGTACCGATCTTGTTCACTGGCGGCGGCGCGGCGACTGTGCTTTGGGCAGCGGCGGTTGTGGTACAGGTGGTACGATTATCACTAAAGACGGCAAGAAAGTCATCTTTGTCGGCATATTTGGCGGTCGTCCGACTTATGTCGAGGCTTCGGATGAGCATCTGGAGGACTGGTCTAAACCGATTGAGATTGAGGTGCCGCAAGAGGCGCGAGATGCCGATTATTGGGTATTCTGGGATCCGACGGCTTGGGTTGAGGGAGATTACTACTACATATTTTCGGGCGATCACCCTATGGAGGATACCCGACCGGGATTGGGGGCATGGTATAAACGGACGACACTGATGCGCTCCAAAGACTTTAAGAAGTGGGAATTTCTCGGTGAATTTATGACGAAAGAGTTGCCGGGACTTGAGCAACACGATCACTCCTGCACCGATTTCTTCAAACTTGGCAACAAACATATGATGCTACTTATCAGCCATAGCTGGGGGGCGCGGTACTATCTCGGTGAATGGAAGGATAACAAGTTCACACCCGAGTTTCATACCAAGATGAGTTGGACCAACAATTATCGCGGCATACCGATCTATTGGGCACCCAAAACCTTCCTCACACCAGACGGGCGCAGAGTCGTCATTACCAATATACAGGTTAACCTTGGCAACACCTTATGGAGCTGTATATTCTCATTGCCTTGGGAGTTGAGCCTGCCTGATGACGGGATTGTACGTATTAAACCGGTTCGTGAGCTTGAGTGTCTGCGTTACAACGAAACGGTTGAGAAGGACATTACGGTCAAAAACGGCGAGGACTACAGGCTGAAGAAAATCTCAGGCGATACGGTTGAACTGAATGTCACAATCAAGCCTACCGAAGCGAAAGACTATGGTGTAAAAGTGTTCTGCGACAAAGCCAATCAGAACGGGATGGAGATCTTCTACTCAGCCGACGAGAAGACGATTTCGATAGGTGATGGCAATGAAGCGGCAAAACTGTACGGTAGTTCCCAACCTTATGGCATTGCGCCGTTCGAGTTGAAAACCGAGGAAGATTTGAATTTACGGATATTCATCGACAGAGCACTCGTGGAGGTTTTTATCAATGAACGTCAGGCAGTCGTACAGAGCCAACTGCATAAGCCGAAAGATGTTGGCATCTGCCTTTACAGCATCGGCGGGGACATCAAGGCGGATGTAACGGGTTGGAAGATGGCGGCAGCGAACCAATGGTAAGATTCTTGATAAATTCCTCTAAAGTCTATAATCACTCATTAATAAAAAAGAGTGAGCAGTTGGTACCATCACCGATCTATCTCTCTTTTTTCTCTTTTTTCACGATTCATTGTCAAATCATCGGTTAGGATTCTCTCGATATTGCGCTCAGCGAAAGCCGCAATCGTCAAGGATGGATTCGCTGTCGCACAAGAACCCGGTAACAACGATCCGTCCATAACATACATCCTCGGATACCCGTGTACGCGCCCGTAGAAATCACAGGCTTTCCCCATCACCATGCCACCCAAGGGCTGATATGTAAAATCTGCGACACATCCGGTATCGAGAAAGGCACACCTTCAGAAATACCGAGCGTTCCACCGTTAGCAGCGTTCATACGCGCTGTGAAATCTGCCGCTGCGCTTGCGGCACGCGCATTGCCTGTTGGCGACCAATTCAGGACAACTTTATTACGGATCAAGTCATAGGAGAATTCGCCACGCTCCGTATCTAAACCTATCAGAAGTTGTAGTAAACAGCGACAGTCGTGCACGATGGGTAAAAATACAGATTCTACGGACGCAGGGATCTGTGTATTGCCATAATCGCTAACGCCTGTGATAACCGGTCCACCTTGCATCTTGCCTGTCGATTCTTCCACAGCGCGAGAAAATAGAACGTTCCCATTGGTTCCCCACTCCTTACCAACCATCTCATTTAAGTTGCCCAAACTACCCGTATGTCGTGCTTTGACCAAAAGTTCTGTTGTTCCGATAGCACCTGCGGCAAAGAAGATATACATCGTGGTAATTTCTTTGGTTTGTAGCACCTTACCCGTCTCATCTATATTTTCGACGGTCACTGCGTATTTTCCGCTATTGTGTTGTCTAATATTGATAGCGCGATGCAATGGATGGATGGTTACATAACCTGTCGCTTCAGCCATCGGCAAATAATTTCGATCCAAACTGTTTTTGTAATCGCTGTTGCCCCCGTACAACATCTCTCCAATGATAGCAGAAGGGAGTATCGTACCAGCGATTTCTGAACGAATTATATCCCAATCCGCTGCCTGCCCTATAGAGGTAGTCTCTAATCCGGCGTTCGCTGCGTGCTTTGCAAACACACGGGCATACTCGTAGTGTGGCTCTTGCTCAATATCCGCAGGAACCGTCGAAATGCGCAGCATATCCCGCACGCGGTCATAGTAGGGTTGCAGCTCTGTGTAGGAGACCTCAGACGGAAAAACCTTATAAAATAGTTCTTCAGGTGCCTCAATGCTGATGCCGCCGTATACGATAGATCCGCCACCTACGGCTGTCCCTCGGTATACTTTCATGTTCGGGTAGTCGACCCGATCCAACACACCGGTATATTTTTGAATAGAGAACTCTGGACCGAACGGCAAAATCGTTTTATTTCTCAGCCATGTGGAGCGACCATCTGGTGGGATGTTTCGAGAAAACGGTGTATCCCAACGCCTGCCTTGCTCCAATACCATCGTACGGATCCCGGACTCGCCGAGCCGCAACGCCGTCACCGCACCGCCAAAACCACTACCGATAATCAGTGCTGGAACATCATCTTCGGTTTCTGTCGGGGTTGCTGTGGGTAAGAGAATACCCATCGTATCACATCCTGAGATTCCTACACTGCTGCCTATTGCGAGCCCCGTTAAACCGCTTTTTATAAATTGCCTACGTGTTAGGTGGCTATAATTTTTGTTTTTCATTTGGTATCTACGCTATAACCGTTCTGATTCCTCGTATATTTAGAGAAAGCACGACTTCCAAACGTGCCTCCACAAAGAAATGATTACTTCAAAATCATCATCTGCAGTTAATAAAGAGATATTATTAGGCAACGCGTTACCTACGGATGCCTGCATCTCATAAGTGAGAGCATGACAACACCCGAACATATAAAATCTCAAAACTGCTTGATATACGTGTTTTGGGGTCAGTGTTTCTCTATACGGGGAGTGCTTATGCAAGAGAAACGGAGACGACAAGGATTCGTCACCGCGTTTCAGAGTGATGGCAATCTTTCCATATAGGTGCTGGTCTCCATTTATAGATGACACACAAATCGTGTTATCTGATACAATAGAAACCAGCGCTGTCATACCTGACCTATGGCAGTGCTAAGCGTCGCGGGTGCGGTAACACCTGCGGCGCACTAACGAAAATGTAACTGCCATCTTTTATTGTAGAAAAAACGCCAAAAAATGTCAATTAAAAATATTTTACGACACAAAAAAGGTCAATTTTTACAAAATATGTGCTTCTCGGCGGTGCTAATGAATAACAAAAATCAGAGAGTTCATCCTTCTCGGAAATCGTTTTCTGTATGTTGTTTAACAGGGAAAAGATGAAGTTTGCTGCTTGACATCTTGGACAGTTCACGATCTGCCTCCGGTCGGCTGATTGTTTTTCGCAGGCAAGGATAGGATACCTATCAGAAAAAGTTAAAAAAAGATGGATTTGTTTCTTGACTGCTTTCGTCAAGTACGTTTCTGGACTAATCGCCGATAGCATTTGCAACTTGCACCAAATCTTGGATGTTAATAACACCATCACCGTTGACATCTGCGGGATCTCCGCCTACCGGAACGTCTTGACCCATACGTGCCGCGACATGCACGAGATCTTGGACGTTGACGACTCCGTCACCATTAACATCTACTGTATTGATGTTTACTGTGAGTACTTCGGTACTCGGTACGAATGTTGAAGTATCCCACATATAGATAGTATCCGTGCCTCCGCTTACCACTGTCTGACCATCCGGTGAAAATGCTACGCTATGGACATCACCCTGATGTCTAAAGGTGTGTTTGAGCGTACCAGCACTAACATCCCACAAACGGATGGTGTTGTCCCGACTCCCACTTGCCAACGTCTCACCATCGGGACTAAATGCCACCTTATAGACATCACTCCAATGCGGAGCATACGCCTGACCAAGGGTGTGCTTGAGCGTGCCAGTGTCCACATCCCACAAACAGATGATAGTGTCCGTGCTTCCACTTGCCAGTGTCTGACCATCCGGTGAAAACGATACACTATAGACAGAATCTGAATACTGACTGGTTATGCTCCCGCGAGTGTACTTAAGCGTGTGCTTGAGCGCGCCAGTATCCACATCCCACAACCGGATGGTGTTGTCCCAGCCACCACCTGCCAACGTCTGACCATCCGGACTAAAAGATACATCATGGACTCTCTCTTCATGATTAGTGAAGGTGCGCTTGAATTCACCTGTGTCTACATCCGAATTAATGAAGATGCGTTTGAATTCACCTGTGTCTACATCCCACAACCGGATGGTGTTGTCCCAGCTGCCGCTTGCCAATGTCTGACCATCGGGAGAAAATGATACGCTATAGACAGAATCCCAATGTCCAGTGAGTGTATCCTTGAGCGTGCCAGTGGCTACATCCCACAAACAGATGACTCCCCTAATGTCTCCACTTGCCAACATCTGACCATCCGGAGAAAACGATACACTATGGACATCATTCCAACCAGCAACGGTGTGCTTGGATGAGCTAATAAGGGTGTGCTTGGGTAAGAATGTATTCACATCCCACAAACGGATGATCCCACTACTGTCTCCACTTGCCAACATCTGACCATCCGGAGAAAACGATACGTCATGGACAGAATTTGAATACCCCGTGATTGTCTTCTTGAGCGTGCCTGTGTTCACATTCCATAAACGGACAGTTCTGTCCCAGCTCCCGCTTACCAACGTCTCACCATCAGGGGAAAACGATACACTATGGACAGTACCCGAATGTCCAATGATTGTCTTCTTGAGCGTGCCTGTGTTCACATCCCATAACCCGATGGTGTTGTCCCAGCTCCCGCTTGCCAACGTCTCACTATCAGGGGAAAACGATACGCTATGGGTGAGACCCAAAGTTCCAGCAAAGCTGTGCTTGCGCGTGCCAGTGGCTACATCCCACAATCGGATAGTGTTGTCCCAACTTTTACTTGCCAACGTCTCACTATCCGGTGAAAATGATACACTATGAACAACATCTGTATGTCCAGTAAGGGTGTGCTTGCGCGTGCCAGTAGCTACATCCCACAACCCGATGCTCCCGTCTCGGATTCCACTTGCCAGCGTCCGACCATCCGGTGAAAACGACACGCTAAAGACAGTGAAGACGTTACTTGCACGTTCAGTGATTGTCCGCTTGACCTCGCCCGTGTTCACATCCCACAAATAGATGGTGCCGTACCAGCCACCGCTTGCCAACGTCTCACCATCCGGTGAAAACGACATGCTGAAGGCGAAACTGCTGAAGGCGACATCGGCATCTTCAGTGATTGTCTTCTTGACCGCGCCCGTCTCTGCATCCCATAAATAGATAGTGCGGTGCCAGCTTTCACTTGCTGCCAGCGTTTGACCATCCGGAGAAAATGATACACTACGGATACTCCCCCACCGTCCAGCGATTAACTTGATTTCACCACCACTTTGCACATCGTATATCCAGATACCCAGATTCCCAGCGATCGCCAAACGCGTGCCATCCGGCGAATATACTACGTCAGATAAAGTTCCCTTACCCAACCGCGCTGTGGCACCATCAGGTAAACGTATTTGCGTGTAATCTTGCGCTACACCGTTCTGTAGAAAGCAGGTTAAAGTGACAGCAGGAAACAGAATCAACAAGAAAAAAAAGAGTTTAATATTCATTTGGTACTCCTTTTATCAAGCAGGGATTGTTTGAAATAACGTGAGTTTGATAAAAGATTTGAATTTTGTAGGTTGGGTTGAACGGAGATCTACTAAAAATGGCATAGAGCAGATGACTTTTGAGTTCATCAAGAAACCTGAAATCACCGAAAACCGAGTGAAACCCAACGTATTCTCACATCCACAGCGTTTCGGGTGTTGGGTTTCGCTATTTGTATCTACAAAAACGGGTCGTTGAAAATCGGCTACTTCTGTATCAACGGGTGGGTTCTTGGTCTTTTACCGCTCAACCCAAGCTACGGGAGTTTCAGTCTTTATTTTCAAACTCACGTTTGAAATAGGATGTATAGTTGTTGCCCATCAAGGCGATGCCTAATGCGTGTAGAGGCGAGTGCCTTTTGGTACCCCTTTAGCTGGTTCTATCTCACCGCTTTCCTCCCGACGGCGGAGCGTTTGAGAATTAACACCAAGAATTTAGGCAGCCTCTCCAATCTTACATTCATAAACGTGTTTAGAGTGCGCTCGGTTTACAAATCCAGCAAGCGTGTCGGATCAAATCGCTGAACGCCTGAGAATTTTCCAACTTCAAAGAAGGTTTCTTCATTTTTTTTCCCAAGATGCAAGATTTGTGCACAAAATTTCGTCTTTAATAATAGAGGGTGTGAGTTACAAACGAATCACCTGTGTTAATTTTACAAAACTCGGTATTTGATTAAGCCTGTTGGCGAATGCAAACACGATCCAATCTGTTTATCAGGAGGAAGTTTCGTGGAAAAAAAAGAAGACGATGTTCAACTGGTTCGAAAAATTTTATCAGGTGACGATGCTGCGTTTGGCATCTTGGTCGAAAAGTACCAAAAGAGCGTTCATACTCTTGTATGGCGGAAGATCGGCGATTATCACTACGCTGAAGACATTATGCAAGATGCCTTCTTTCAGGCATATAAAAAACTTTCGACCCTTAAAGATCCGAATCAATTTGCCGGGTGGCTCTATGTCATCGCGAATCGGCTTTGTATTGATTGGATGCGAAAGCAGAAGTGGATGCGAGAGCAAAAGTTTGTGATGCAATCGCTGGAGGATACACGTTCGGAAGAAATTGAGCGGTCTTCTTACACACATCATGCATCGGAACAATCGAGAACAGCGAGTACCGAGCATTCTCATGCGCTTGTGAAAAAAATTTTGGAAAAGCTGCCAGAGAGTGAACGCACTGTCGTGATGCTCTATTATCTCGACGAAATGACCACGAAAGAGATCAGCAAATTCTTGGGAGTGTCGGTAAACACAATTGCGAGTCGACTCCACCGCGCGCGAAAGCGTCTACAGGGAGATCAAGAACTCTTGGTTCAAGAAGTCCTTGATGATGTACAACTATCAGAAAATCTGAAGGAGAACATTATGCGTCAGTTGGAAAGCATACGCAGCAAGTTTGATTCATTCATAGCACAGGCAAAATCCGACCCGACATCAGGCGAGGATATTCTTAAGGAAGCACACAACCAAGTTGAAGATGCGCTTAAAGGCGAAATCACACCTGACTTGGCACATCTCGCCGATGAGATATACGAGTATATAGGCAAAATCGGAATGGAAAAAAGCGTCTCCCTGCACCGTAGGTATCTGAACGTCGCTTCAGACAATAAGGAGCGTTTCTGGTCGCACCGGCAACTCAGCGGTAACCTTGCCCGGCTTCGGTGGAACAAGGAAGCTGTTGAAGAACAGGTTCGGCTTTATCGTTGGGCATGCGAGCATTTGTCAGATGAAGATGTGCTGGAGACTGTTGGTAGTTTAAGTCATATTGAATGTTGGAAAGCGGAAGGGCGTGTTGATGAGTGGTTTCAGATTTATGAGGAAGCCTCTGAACGCTTAGAGAACCCTGAATTGAGTCGCTACGCACGTTGCGATTTCTTGCAAATCGGATCAGAAATCTTACGCGCCTACGACCGGTTAGATGAAACGCTTCTTGGCATGGAAAAGTTGGAAGATGCTAACGGCGAACCGGATTGGGAGCATTATTTTCGGTTCTGGTTGGCTGTGAGAACGAATCGACTTCTGGTGTATAGCAAACAGGAAGATTGGGAACGTTTCGATCAGGCACTTACGGAAGTAAGCGTGTTTATTGAAGGCGAGATGGCAAAACGAGATGCCGGTCATTCTGTAAATATCAGCGACCTTACATGGGCTGCCCACGATGTCGGTTATTGCCTGTTACGGTCAAAGAAGTATAGCGAGGCGAGACATTTCCTACAAATTGCCATTGATTTGATCCGCTACGACGCTGATACCCACTTCTTTCTTGCAGTAAGTGTTTGGGCTTCTGAGAAGGACAGAGAGAAGACTTTACACCATTTAAAGGCGACTCAAGATTATGTGCTAAACCCTAACCGAGATATGTACTACTCGAATTTCCTTGAGACCCCTGAATTTTCGGATGTAAAAGATGATCAAGAGTTCCTAAAAGCACTCGGGCAGAAATGAAATTTCGTGATGCGATCATCGCGGGTGTACAACCACTCACGCAAAATAGACTCCGTGCAGGATTGTCCATTCTCGGCATTTTCATCGGGGTTGCGGGTGTGTTATGCATGGTCGCTATTGGCGATGGTGCGAAAAGAATCCTCGTCGAAGACATTGAAAAACTTGGCGGGGCAAATCAGTTTACATTCTATACGCGGACATCTATTTTCAAACGCGGACGACTCCGGCGAACCACTGAACGATACACGCTTGAGGATGCCTATGCTATTGAGGCAGAATGCCCCGAGGTCTTATATGTCTTGCCGAATCATGAATCCTTTGAAAATTTTGTTAGCAGCCGAACTGGAAACCAAGCCCTGGCACTCATAGAAGCTGCGACTGCAGACTATGCCCGCGGCATGAACTGGAAACTACAAACTGGCAGATTTCTCACCGAAAACGATATAGAGACTGCAGCGCAGGTCTGCGTTTTGGGAGCCGACATTGCTATTGAGTTGTTTGGCGAAGTATCCCCGGTCGGACAAGAAGTAAAGGTCCGGTATTATCGTTATTGGCGACAAAAGCCAGTACGGATGCGCGTCGTGGGTGTGATGAAACCCAAGGGACGTAGTCTCACTTGGGAGTATTGCTTGGATGATGCTGTCTGTGTTCCATTGACGACCTATCAACAACGGCTTACAGGCATTCGCTACGTTGAATACATGATTGTCTTTTTTCAAAAAGATGCCAATGTTAACAGTGTCATTGCTTGTGGTAAGAGTATCCTGCGTAAAAGACACCGCGGGCAGGATAACTTTATTACTTACTATATCCCGAAACTGACATTTCGGCGATTGGATCACATCCAAAAGGTGATAAAGATTACTTTGGGTAGTATTGCGGGTTTCTCGCTGTTCGTCAGCGGCATCGGCATCATGAATATCTGTCTCGTCTCTGTCGGCGAAAAGACGCGGGAGATAGGTTTACGGAAATCGGTGGGTGCGAAACGGATTCACATTTTTTATCAATTTTTGACAGAATCAATCTGTCTCTGTTTGTGTGGTGGGCTGCTTGGCATTGTAGGCGGTTGGGGTGCGGCACACGCGCTGTCACGGCTTGCGGTGCGGATTGTGTTAGTTGTGGATGCATGGCCCGTCGTATTATCCTTACGGTGGATACTGATTTCTGTTACCTTTTCAATTGTCATGGGCGTGGGTTTCGGGGTCTATCCTGCAATTCGGGCAGCGCAACTTTCACCTATTGACGCACTCCGCTCCGAGAATTAAATTTGTAAAGTGCGACTGATATACGGTTGGTAACGAAGGTTCCCCGATCATTTTAGAATTAGGACTCACGCGATTCCCTGGTAGGTGCGGTTTCCTAACCGCACCGGATCTTTAAAAAAAGACCTGAAACACAACAAATCCTTAAAACTAAATCGTCCTAACATATTTTGTCAAGGAAAAAATAAAAACCCACCTACATTCCACTGAAATGGGAAGATTTGATAAGCGTTCTCGTAAACGTTATTCCTGATTAAAACTATCATCCGAATTGTTATTGGCTTCCTGCTTGTAAGCGTCTAACTTTCGGTGTAAGGTTCGTACGCCGATGTCGAGAATTTTCGCCGCTTCTGTTTTATTACCCTCTGCTTCTGCGAGCGTCTTTTGGATCGCTGCCCTTTCAATTTCCGCCATTGTCATACCGACCCTACCGATGACATCTTCTTCATCAAGCACAGGCAGATATTCACCCTGTGAACCGCCTCGCTGTCCTATGGGTGCAGCAATCGGTAAAACGCCTTCTTGCGCTCGATGCTCAAGCGTTTTGGCGATCGTTGAAAGGATTTCCAACGCTTTTTTGAGGACATCCGCTGCGTCATCCGTGTCGCTAATTTGCATCCAACTGGTATCTTCATCTGGAATGAGGAACGGCACTTCATTACCGGCTGTGGCAGCTGGTTCCAATAAACGGATTGCCGAGAGGATAAGTCCGAGAATTGTCTTGTAAATGGCTATATTTCCCGTCGCGATTGCACCAGCAGGGGTATCAACAACCTGCAAAACTCCTCCTGGTTCATCAAGTAAGTCTGTCTCGGTGGTGGTTGCGTCAACGAGCTGCGTGCCAGAGGTTTGCACAGGCACTAAGGAAACCTGTTGGGATTCAGGATCCATCGGGAAATCTTTCAGTTGCAGTTCTTCGGTGGTGGCTGAGATAATAGCCGTTTCTATGGCATTTCTAAGCTCACGCACGTTGCCGTACCAATCAGCATTCTGGAGATAATTCAGTGCGTCCGACGTTATACTGGTAATCGGTTTACCGTGTTCTGCGCTTAATTCAGGGATGAACGCGGAGACGAAAAGTGGAATGTCCTCACGACGGTCGCGGAGTGGCGGGATCTGGATGCGAAAGAGATTGAGGCGGTAGTAGAGATCCTGTCTAAACTTTCTCTCCCTTACCGATGTTGTAAGATTGACATTTGTAGCAGCGATAATTCGGACATTGACTTTAATATTTCTTTCACCACCGAGCCGGTTGAATTCCTGTGTCTCTAAGACGCGCAGAAATTTCACTTGCACTTCGGGCGACATTTCCGCGACTTCGTCCAAAAAAAGCGTCCCGCCATCTGCCTGTTCAAACACGCCGCGTCTTTGATTTGTTGCGCCGGTGAAAGCACCTTTTTCATGTCCGAAGAGTTCACTCTGCAGGAGGTCTTGGTAAAATGCACCGCAATTGACTGCTTTGAAGGGTCTATTTTTACGCGGGCTACCTTCATGAATAGCCTGTGCGATGACATCTTTTCCGACACCCGTTTCACCTGTAATGAGGACAGTCGCTTTCGTCGGCGCGACCTGAGCGACTTGACGCAAAACAACCTGCATCGGTGCGGATTCACCGATGATGTGTTGTGAATTATCGCTGATAACCGGTGTTGGAAGATTCATTTATTCACCACACGGATTACTATTTTTTTTCAGATTCGGTACTACGTGCGATTTCGATTAACTGCTGGGGGTCTTGTTTGACTTGCTCAAAGACGTGGAAACCGTCGCGACATGCCGCTTCACATAATCTTCTTAGCACAACACCCTTCATAGCCCAATTTGTGGTGCGAAGGCTTTTCTGCAAATCGCTGCCAGTTTCAACAACATGGAGATTCGGCAAGTCTTCATTAACGACCTGTTTGTGACTTTTCGGAAGCAAGAAAATTAGCGTTGTCGCCCGTTCCACCTCAAAAACGCGTTGCAGGGATTGAATATCGTCTTGCCGCAATAGCGAAAAGACGAGATCGTAACCGTCAACTAAATCCGCGGTCCGCTCAGGGACACCGCTCTCATTGTATTCTAAAACCTCAAGTTCGTGAAGTGGGGCGGTATCAAAAGGAACGATAATGTCTTTCTCGTTAACCGGACGCTTTTGCCCATCAACGCGGCAAAAATACCACGGAAAATACAGATCAAGGATTGTCTCACCGTATTGAGTATGTTCCCGAATCTGTTTTAACCCTGCCCGTAATTGCGTATTCATGGGACCCGAAAACATCTCTCCAGCGGGTGCACTGTAGTCTCTGTTTTCGCTATACCACCCCTCCGCATTGTAACCACACAATTCCTTGATTCGCGCCTCAAGACGTTCAGGTGGCGTACAATCCTCACCTCGGAGCGGATTCTCGGGCTTCTGTTTTTGCCCAGTTGTGTAAGGACTTAAAATCAATATTCTCATGAGAAAAACGCTCTTAACAGCAATCAGCCATCAGCCGATAGCAGTCAGCGAAAAAACTTATGACTTACTCAAAAACCTCTTAACTGATGGCTGAAAGCCGATAGCCATTCTTGCTATGACGCGGGTTGCTGTCCTCGATTCCAGAGATACAAAATCGGACTTGCGATGAAGACCGAGGAGTAGGTGCCTATCAATACACCGACGATAAGTGCTAAGGCGAAGGTGTTAATTTCCTCACCGGTACTGGAGAGGATAAAAATGACCAAAACAACAAAGAGAGTTGTCACGGATGTGATAACCGTCCGACTCAGCGATTGGTTGATACTCCGGTTAATGACCGTAACGTAGTCCGTTCCGCGTAAGGATTGTGAGTTTTCTCGAATTCGGTCGAACACGACAATTGTGTCGTTGAGCGAATATCCGATAATTGTGAGGAACGCCGCTACGGTGGGCAGGTTAATCTCTTTTGATAAAATAGCAAAGACCCCTAAGGTGATTAGTACATCGTGGACGAGCGCGGCTATCGCGCCGATAGCGAACGGGAACTCAAATCGCCAAGAGATATAAACCAACAAAATGACAATCGACCAGAGCACAGACCAGAGCGCAGCCCATTTAAGGTCGCGCCCGACACTCGGACCGACCTCAGAGACATTGACCCCACCAGCAAGTGCTTGCCAACCCCCAGGTGCCTGAAAGTTACCTTCAAGAAGTGCATCTGTGAGGATTCTACCGACACTCGCTTGGATTTGGACAGTGGCATTCTCACTCAAGTCAATTCCGATAGGGTTTGCGAAGGTTAAGTTAATTGCGTCGCCGTCTGCCGTGTCTTCCCGTGCGATAATCTCGTTGCGCTGCTGCGAAGTGCCATCAATGAGTTGGACGGTATCGCCCTCTGCTAATAGATGTGCTTTTTCAGCGGTCTTACTTACCTGAAGGCTGGTAGCGGTTGCATCCCCCGGGTCCGCCATAATTGGGATATTAATGAGTTGTTGCTGAAATTCGGGGCGATGTCCCAGAGCGATAGAGGCCTCGTTTTTGCCTGCATCTATTTGGATCGAGGCACGCTCGTAACCGATTTCAGTGAGTTTGGCTTGCAGCTCAGATTCTGTGACAACTCTGTTAAACTTGGCTTGGATTTTAACACCACCGCGAAAATCAATTCCAAAGTTAGGACCTTGGTGGATGCCGAGGAAAACCAAACCAATAACGATGAGCACTGCTGAGAATACAAAGCCAGTGCGGTGTTTGCTAATAAAATCAAAGTTTGTATTTCTAAGTAGTTCCAATTTTTTAATTGTTGTCAGCTTTCGGTTGTCAGTCGTCAGTTAAACTGATAACCGAGAACCATTCATTCGACAACCATTCCTCCATGTCAGAGTCATCAGTTATCAGTTTTTAGTAGGACGTGTGGCCGTTGGAAAGGTCTTATCCGCCCCAAGCAAGTGACTGACGACTGACAACTGACTGCTGATAACTATTCTTCTGACAGCCATTAAATGCTGAGTTGCTGCACGTCTCGGTTCCCAACTGTTAAGCCATAAATCTCGCGTGTAACGACGATCGCCGTGAACATACTCGCGAGGATACCGATACCGAGCGTTACCGCGAACCCTTTAATCGGACCTGTACCAAAATGATAGAGGACAAGTGCGGTAAAGAATGTGGTAAGGTTAGCATCTAAAATTGTTATAAATGCGCGCTGATAGCCGCTTGTGATAGCTGCCCAGACGGCTTTATTGGTCCGTAATTCCTCGCGAATTCGCTCAAAGATGAGGACATTCGCGTCAACAGCTATCCCGATTGTGAGTACAAGTCCAGCGATACCGGGAAGCGTCAATGCCGCCCCGAAGCCTGCCAAAGCACCGAGAAGAATCACCATATTAAAAACGAGCGCGACAATAGCAACTAACCCAGAGAGGCGATAGTAGATTATCATGAAAATCAGGACTATACCCAAACCGATAAGCGCAGCGCGAATGCCGTTGTCAATAGATTCTTGACCGAGGGTGGGACCGACGGTACGCTCTTCTGCAATTTGGACACCAACAGGAAACGCCCCTGCTTTCAAAATATTGGAAAGGTAACTTGCCTCTTCATAAGTGAAACTGCCTTGAATAACAGCGTTTCCGATGATCTGGTCTTGAATAACGGGTGCAGATTGAACTTTTCCATCAAGGAGAATCGCCAGATGCTCGCCGATATGGTCGCCTGTGACTTTCGCAAACGTCCGTCTCCCGGCACCATCAAAACTCAATGAAACGACAATGTCAAAAGTGGTTCTGCCTGTGGTGGGAAACGCATCGGTAATCCGGTCTCCGGTTAGGAGTACAGGACTTTCCAAAACATACCAGCTGCCGGTTTCGCGATGATAGCGCACTTCACTATCCTCTGGAATATCATCGGGTGGCGGTGTATCGGCAGTCCCGCTCCAGAAATTTCCACCAGCAGGCGATTTTCTGACGAGTTTAAATTCGAGCCGCCCCATCTCTCTAACGATCTGTAGCGGTTTTGAAGAGTCCTCAGCACCCGGAAGCTCAACGATGATTCTTGGGTGATTCGCCTCTCGTCGGATAGAGGGTTCAGAAACGCCAAAAGCATCCACGCGATTTCGTAAGACGATAAGGACCTGTTCAATCGCCTGCTCACTATATTTTTCAATCCCACTTCGGCTGAGTCTCAACTGATATATGGATTGTGTTTCTGTTTCGTTATTTACCTGTGCATCCTCAAAAAATTCGATTTCGTTAAGAAGCTGCTGCGCCTTTTCCAAGTATTGTGTTTTTTGATTCGTATCCGATCGGAGTCGTGAAGGGATACCGACAAACACATCAAGTGCGTCTTGTCCGGCTACCCGTTTAACTTCACGACACAAAACTTCCTCTGCGCGAAGTTGCTCAGGGATAGAGAGCGCGTGTTGACGGAACAGCTCAGTTTTGGAAGTCTCCAAATCCACTTCAAGTACAAGATGGACCCCACCTTTGAGATCTAATCCCAACTTCAATCGGTTGTCAGGTATGAGTCGTCGGATAACGCCTGGGAGACTCCCGTATAGATGTAAATTGTCAAGCGTCGCGCTTGGTGCTTCACGAGCGTTCTCCGAGATGAGCCGAACATAAAATTCGTGTGATTCAGTCGTATCAAATTCATAATCAAATCCATGCTCAAACCCAAGTTTTCCTAAATGGACCCGAAAGACATCCATTAATTCACTCGTCGTATCCTGAAAACTGATGCCTTCGGGGTATTCAACCTCTGTGAGACTCACCTTAAAACCTTTATCTTCAGTGACTTCAAAAGCTGGAAGTTTTTCCTGCATCCAAAGTGGTAAATTCCCGTATAGTGGATTGTAGAAACTATCCGGGGTCGGGATGAGGTATAACGCAGAGATTAGCAACACCCCGATGATTAAAACTATTTTCCAGATATTGAATCTGTACATCCAAGTTACTCCTAAACATTAGAATGATTATCAATTATCAGTTAAAATTGGTTATCAGTTGTCAGTTGTCAGTCATCAGTTAAAAGAGGCTTTATTAGAAAACCTTTTAACCGATAACCGATAACTGATGACTGATAACCCTTTCAAACGCGCCTGGGAGGAATCGAACCCCCGACACGTGGTTTAGGAAACCACTGCTCTGTCCCCTGAGCTACAGGCGCATGTGGTAAGCCTAATATTTCATGAGCGAAAAAACATCGTAGTTCGGAATCTTCTCCCTGCCTTCAAATTCCAATAACTCAATTAAGACAGCGATCCCAACGATGTGTCCCTCCAGCTTTTCAATAAGTTCAACGGATGCAGCGAGTGTCCCACCAGTTGCCAAGAGATCATCGCATAGGAGAACTCTACTGTCTTTGGGGAACGCATCTTGATGAATTTCGATCGTATCACTGCCGTATTCAAGATCGTATGTAACTTCGTGCGCCTCATAAGGCAGCTTACCCTTTTTCCGGATAGGAACAAAAGCAGCACCGATCCGATAAGCAAGCACCGTTGAAAAAATGAAACCGCGTGCTTCAGGTCCCGCAACAACATCAATGGCTTCATATTTATAATGGCGCGCGAACTCATCAATTACCCGATGAAAGGCGGTTGGATTTCCTAAAAGAGGCGTGATATCTTTAAATAAAACCCCCGGTTTCGGAAAATCTGGCACTTCTCGAACAAATCTCGAAAAATCTTGCATTATATCCGTTTATCCTCCTGTACCCTCCTGATGTGGGTGTATCATAATCTTCATTCCTATTCGGGATTCCATTGCTTCAAACGCCTTGTCAATCTCAACGAGTGGGAAGTGGTGTGTAATAAGCGGTTTTACACGGACTAACCCCTTTTCAAGGAGACGGACCGCCAATTCATGGTGACGTGGTACACATCCATGTGAACCTGTAACAAAACACTCTTTATAGTGAATAATATTAGAGAGAACGCTCATGGGGCGCATCGTCTTTGGCAATCCGCCAAATAGGTTGACATACCCGCGATGTGCCACCATTTCAATAGCCTGTTCGTGTGCCTCAACCGAACCGCATGTTGTAACGACGATATCGGGTCCCTCGCCACCTGTTTCTTCCTTGCATCTCTCAATGACATCTTCCTCTTCAGAAGCGATGTAGGCATCTGCCTCGTAGAACTTTGCGATCTCCATCCGGAGCCTGCTCCGTTGTACACCAATAACTTTCGTGGCACCCATGATCCGCGCGAGGTCAATCATCATACATCCGATCGGTCCAAGACCGATAATAACCACAGTTTTGCCGAGGGACATATTAACAAGCTCAAGTCCGTTGATAGCACAAGCGAGCGGTTCGGCGAGGGCAGCCTCATCAAAACCGAGCGTCGCATCGAATGGGGTAACCGGTCCTTCTTCCAAAACGAGGCGTGGGAGTTTCATATATTCTGCGAAAGCACCGGAAATTTGGTAACCGATGGCGTAGTTGATGTCGCAGTTGTTTCCGAGACCATCTCGACACCAATGGCACTGCCCACACGGGACATCGGCACCGATTGACACTCGGTCGCCTTCTTTGACGCGCGTTACGTTTTTACCGGTTTTAACAATGACACCGGAGTTTTCATGTCCAATAATAGTGGGGGGTTTAACTCTTGGATTACCGTGATGGAGGATGCGGACATCAGAACCGCATATACTAACAGCTTCGATCCGCATTAAAGCGGCATCATCATCAATTTCGGGTTCGGGTACTTCTTTCACGCTCAAATTGTCAAGACTTTCAAGTATAGCCGCTTTCATATTTTTAACTTTCCTTGCGGTTAAGGCAAATGGGTTTGGACTTTGAAATTCTTCGGTGCATATCTGAAGAAACACTTTCTTCGCATTGGATTTTAGCGTTCGCAAAAACCCTTCCACTACGTTTCAGGCTACGTTTTTCAGGGGTGAATCAAAACTTTTGCGTAGAATTCACTCTTATCTCGCATCTTATGTAATATGTGTGTACTGTCCGCCAATGGTACTTTATGTGTTATGAGTGGCATGAGTGTTAACATCCCAGAAGCCATCGCTTGAAGCACAGTACGCCAATCGTCGTCGTTACCTGCGGCACTATAATCAGAATTCCATGTCCCAAAAATGTTCACTTCACGCCGCATTAACTGCGATATAAGCACTACTGGAAGCGTTACATCTGTAACAGGATTACCGAGCAAAACGACGCTACCGCCGCGTCCGACACTCCCGAGGGCATCGTTATAGGTAGCGGGAACCCCCGCAGCCTCAATACAAACGTGCGCACCCTTTCCATCAGTATGTGCGTTTACAATCTCAACCGGTGCCTCGGTTGTAGTGCTAAATACTTTGTCAAATCCGAGTTGCCTCGCCAGCTCCAGTTTATCCGCAACAATATCAAAGAGAAACACTGTTGTCGCGCCCATGATTCTTGCCCACTGCGCTGTCATTAATCCGATAGGTCCCGCACCGAAGACAGCAACTGTCTTTCCAGCAAGCGGTGTATTCGCACGGCAGATTGCGTGTAGTGCGACTGCAGCGGGTTCTGTCATCGATGCTTCCTCTAAAGTCACACCCGGTGGAACAGCGATCAGATTTTCTTTCGGCGCGACGACATATTCAGCAAATGCGCCATCGCTTCGCGAACCGAGATAGTCATAGTCGTGGCATTGGACATACTTACCCTGTTCACATGCTGCACAGGTGCCGCACCAAAGCAACGGAAATACAACGACAGGATCACCCGGGGCAAAATTGTCAACCCCCGGGCCACAAGCATCAACGATACCAGCGAATTCGTGTCCACAAACCGTTGGAAAACTATAAGTGCCTTTGACGAAAATTCTCGGAATATCGGAACCGCAGACACCACAAAACCCAATTCGGACGCGGACCTTACCTTCAGCGAGAGGTGGCACCGGAATCTGCTCTAATCGTAAATCTCCAACGCCGTGAAGGACAAGTGCTTCCATTATTTTAACCCAAGTTGCTACCAACGGATTTTGAGCATTGTAACGCGGTTTTTCCGACACTTTCTTCACCCCGTAGGGGTGTTATGTCTATAGAAACAGCATATTTAAGCCGCCGCACTCCGTAGGAGTGCTATGTAGATAAATAGGTGGCAACTTCCATTATTTTAATAGTTGTCAGTTTTTTCTATTTCCGAGTCCGAGCGTAATAGCCTGCTGAATTCGCTGAACATTGCCAAGCCGTGAACCGGATTTCTGGAAAACGCTACTCGTGCCACCGACCAAGATATCCGCGCCTGCAGATACCATTCTCGGGATATTTTCAAAACTCACGTTACCATCAACTTCAATTGGTAGGTCAACAGCATTCGCATCCAAAAAAGTGCGACATTCCGCGATCTTTCGGAGCGTCGCTGGGACCACCTTCTGCCCCGCAAACCCCGGATTTACCGTCATAATCAGCACGAAATCAAGGCGATCAAGAACATAGTCCAAGGCAGAGAGTGGTGTTGCTGGATTGAGTGCTGCGCCTGCCTTGATGCCGTGCGCTTGAATAAGAGACAACGTTCTATCAAGATGTGTCGCCGATTCAACGTGGACGGCTACCTGTTGAACGCCAATCTCTGCGACTGCATCCACAAAGAAATCGTTGTTTTCCACCATGAGGTGAATGTCAAAAGCACAGCCTGTTTTTGGACGCAATTGTTCAATTAAGGCAAGCCCAATCGGCATATTCGGAACGAAATGCGCGTCCATCAAGTCGAAATGGAGCATATCAATGCCCGCAACTTCTAATTCCCGAACATCGGCTTCCAAGTTGCATAAATCCGCGCACATCATCGATGGCGCGATGTGGATGTGTGGCTCTGAAGATGCCGTATTTGGCGTGGACAAGATAGCACTTCCGTAGTGTCAAAATTCCCATGCTTATTCTAACATAAAATCTTTAATAGTATAGCATAAAATGATGAATTTGTCAAATTTTGGCATGGGCGGGTCAGGAACGCGACAACACCTCACGAATCCGTGAATCAAGGTCTATAGGAGGGTCAAAAGGGATGTCAATCGGTTCGTGAGAGATCGCACTTGCATAGATGCCCAAAACGGCATTGAACTGGTGTAATGCGAGTTTAAGATTCGTTTCGACTGGACGGGCATCATCCTCAATCCAGTCAAACATCGCCTCTGTTAGACGTGCTTGTGCAAGGTCGTTGTTCTCACGCCACTCATCAGGCGTTGTTCGATGGTTTTCCATTTTTGCATTGGTAAAGATTTCCCATCCACTGAATTCCTCAAAGCACACGTGCCCGTTTTTACCATAGGCGGCAACGCGACAGTGTTTGTAGATGGCATCGTCGTCCATTACCCGCGGGGATATAAAACCGGTGTTCCAGGACCCGTAGACACCATTTTCAAACAGGACTTGGCACGATGATGTATCGGGGGCTGGATAGGTACTGTCAAGCGACTCCGCACCACTCACAGTGCCGAAGACGCGGACGATTGGGGAATCACCATTCAGGGACATCGCCCAATCAATGATATGCGTGCCTTGGGCAGAGAGGTTCATACCGCAGGAGAAATCTAAAAGATAAATTTTTCCTAATTCACCACGCTGCACTACCTCTCGGCACCTGATAAGTCCAGGGTGCCAGCGGTATTGTTTTCCAACACCGAACTTTGTGGCGGTCTGTGCTTCCAATTCGCACAGCAAACGCCAATCTTCAACACCGCAGGCTATTGGCTTTTCAACGAGACACGCTGGCACACCAAATTCTGATACCATCGGCATAAGCTCACGCCACTGGTCCGGCATGGTAATAAGGTGAACAAGATCGGGTTTCTCTGTTCGGAGCATCTCCTCGGCGTTTGCATAGCCGGTAATCCCGAAAGTCTCAGCAAATTTTTCGCGTCGGGCAACATTTGATCGGTTCGCACAGGCGACCAATTCGCCTCGCGAAACGTGTCGATAGGCATTTGCGTGACCGTAGGCTCTACCGCCACAGCCGATGATAGCACTCCGATATTTTGGCATTATTTGGATATCCTAATCTGAAATATCTATCATCTTACCTTAGAGGTATAGGCGGTGTCAAGAGAAAAAACGTGTGCAACTTCATACCAAATCTGATAAAATAGAAAGGAAAAGATTATTTTTATATGCGGAGGGATACTGAACATGAAAAAGATAACTGTTTTAATGCTTTTTATGAGCATTTTCTGTTACTTTGGGATTATCAGTGCCAGTGCCGACGCAATAGGGGTCTGGCTCTTTGATGAAGGAGTTGGCGAAATCGTTAAAGATGTATCAGGTAACGGGCATCATGGTGAAATCGTCGGTGAGGTCGCGTGGTCTGATGGAAAATTTGACAACGCCCTTGAATTCGACGGTGGTCATGTACGCGTACCGCATGCGGATGTTATGAACCTTAAGCAGTGGACAATGACCGCGTGGATAAAAGTCCCTAAGATCGTTGATCCATACCAAATTATCCTTGGCAAAGAGGCGTGGCCCGATCGAAACTATACGATGTGGATTCGCCCCGGCGTGATGACTTTCGGGTTCACGCTCCCTGGCGGCGCACAAGACCTACAGGTAGGTAGTAAAGAGGTCACTGATGGGAAGTGGCACTTTGTCGCTGGTGTGTACGACGAAAAGAATCTGATCCCTTACGTTGATGGCGAGCAATTTAATCCACGCGGTGCCGCGGGCAAACCGGCAACGAACAACGCGCCATTTATAATCGGCGCGCAGGGCCCTGATGGGAAAAACGGACCGTTGAGAGGCATCATCGATGAAGTTGCTGTCTACAATGTAGCTTTAGACGAGGACGAGATCGCTGAGGTGATGGAAGGGCTTACAAAGCAATTCCAAGCGGTAGAGGCTTCAGAGAAGTTAGCGGTAACATGGGGCCAACTCAAAGAGAGCGACAAATAATATAGTGGCGTTGCAAAATTCATGTAAACATAATGTCCCAATTTCTCGTTTCAAGTCAAGATTCCGAATCGCGGGTGATACACCGTGCCGACGAAACGCGAGTTAATTGGGGCATTTTTAGTAGATTAGACAATTCGGGCGCGTTTTCAAGGTCAAGGGATTCTTTGGACGCGTTCACCCGCCACAAAAATTGCTGAAAAATAACGAAACTCGGCACAGGAAACTAACGGTTTCCTATGCTACAAACGAGAATACACGTGCAGAAAAATCCATTACCTAAATTGGCAGTTCACCACTTTTTAAGATACCTGGGGCTGCTTTTCAAAATTGGGCTTATCCTTATTACTGTCCTTTCTGTAACGTCTGATGTTGCTATAAGTCGTATTGCTGAAGAAAACGACGAAACACAAGCAGAAACCACAACACCCAGTAGTAGCGTTACTGTTCCTGATCCAGACGAACCTGAAACATCAGCGAAAGAAAGAAACGGCAGTGAGTTTGGGTTGTTTAACCGTAACCCTTTCGATACCGATCATGTTCCAAAGCATTTCATCTGGCAAGACGAAAAGGCACAACCCAAGAAAGACGAAGAAGGCAGACGCATCCAACCCTATCTGGATAGCCTCCGCAGATGGCGGAATCCCCCCGAATTGACAGACCTCGGTAAACTCTATGATTGGAAACCGAAACCGAAACGCGACGAAAAAGGTATCGCCCTGCCGATGGATTCCAATCTCCGAATAACTGGCTTACAATCTGTAACTGTAGAGGCAAACAAGACGCACTATTTCGGTGAAGGCGATCTGAACCGATACGGTGGATACGGTTACGGCGGCGGTTACGGCAGCTATTCATCAGGGCTTGACTTGGGACTTACTTCGTCTTACGGTTACGAAGACTTTGGCTATGGCAGCAGCTTTGGGGGCGGCGGATACGGTTCTGGCTATGGCGGTGGCGGATACAGCAGCTACGGAAGTGGATACGGCAGCGGCTATGGCAGCAGCTTTGGGGGCGGCGGATACGGCAGCCGTGGTATCCCGCGCGCAACAGGCTTTAATCTGCGTCAGATACAACAATTTGGGCTACACGGTCGCGTCGGGCAACGCACACATATCGCCGTGGATTATAGTGCTGGTGGAAGTGGCTTTGGGGGCGGTGGCTATGGCGGTGGATATGGCGGCGGCTATGGTGGTGGATACGGTCTTGGCGGTACAAAGGAACAGAAAATTAAAATATGGTATGAAGGTAAACCGGAAGACATTATAAAAACGATCTCGTTCGGTGACATCACGCTCAATCTGCCGAACACCCGTTTTTTGAACATCAACCGAAATCTGTTCGGACTTGAGGGTGTCTTTGAATGGAAAAATACGCGCCTGACCGCTTTCGGTTCTCGCAGCAAAGGGATACGCGAGGTACGTACTTTCCGGGGACAATCTCGGCGTGCTGGGGGCGGATACGGCTACGGACCGCCGGGGATCCAGATCCCAGACACCAACTACGTCAAAAACCGGTACTACTACATCCACAAAGGCGAAGACGATTTACTACACGAAGGCTACCTACCCATCAAACACGGAAGTGAAGAAATTTACATCGACGACGGCGTTGTTGGCAACAATCAGGGCGGTAAACGAACGAGTCAAGGTTATTTTAACCCACAATTCGCTGGACAGGACTATAATATCGACTACGATACCGGTGAGATAGAATTTCTCTCCCCGATCTCTGCAAACTATACTATCGTCGTTGCTTATGAGTACACCGGCAGCGGCGGCGGTACGATTGGTAAACCGGGCAGCGTCTTTGTTGATGAAAATGGTGATGGTACGATTGACGAAGAGGGAGAAGAGACCGGCTACATCGTGCTGAAGGAAAAAGGGTTTCGTGGCACGGAGGCGACGCATGTTTACCAACTCGGCAGCCGAAATATCAACCCACGCGACTTCCAACTGACGATCCGCCGACAAGGACAGAACGAAACTTTCCAGACGAATCAGGGGCTCGTCCCTTATATTGAAATCTTCGGTTTGGATCAAAATGGGGACGGCAACGTTGATGCCCAATTCATAGACTACGACAGAGGTTTACTGCGTTTCCCATGGACAAACCCTTTTGAAATAATAGACCCGAACCACCCATATTACGCCTACCGAGACGCGCTTAACAACACTGCCATTTACCTCGAAGGTGTACGGACAGATGCCCAAATCTACACGCTTATAGCAGATTATACATACCAATCAGAAACATACAATGTTGGGTTGTTTGTGATTCCCAACAGCGAGACGGTTCGATTAAACGGTCAACTTCTGACGCGGGACACGGACTATATGATGCTCTATGAAGTCGGTACCATCCGATTCTTCAGACAACTCGATGAATTTGATGAAATCGTTGTGGAATTTGAAAAGACCCCTTTTGGCGGTTCGTCACAACAAGCGGTAGCGGGTATTTGGTTAGAGTACACACACAAACCGAAACCTAAATCGGAGAGAGAACAGAGCCTCGAAGATAGATTCGATCGCCTCGGTGGTATCCAATCAATGGATTCAAGTCGGCTCGGTGATGGAACAACGGATGCATTCGGTGAGTCATTGGCGGGCCGGAGAGGCGGTCTTGGCGGTTTAGGCAGGAGCGGCTTTGGTGGTGGTTTCGGTAGCGGTTTCGGCGGCGGTTTCGGTGGTGGTTATGGGAGTTTCGGCAGTCTGGGCGGTAGGTCGCGGAGAGGTGCAAGCTATTACGGCGGCTACGGCGGTGGCATGAATTATTTTAACCCTGTCTTCCAAAAAGGGTTTATGCTTTCAACAGGCTATATTCTGAATACCGGGCAAAAACCGGCAGAAATACCAGATGTAAACGGCGTTCCAAACCGTTTGCAAGCATTCAACATAAACACAAGTTTCGGAAGAGCATTCAATATGGCCGGGGTCTTCAATCTACTACCGTTTATTAACGTGAGAAACATCCCACTTTCGCTCGACTTCAGTGGAGAAGCGGCTTATTCACACAACAACCCGAACAGCATCGGTGTCGCACTCATTGATAGCATGGAAGGAGCGAAGGAATCAACCACGGTGCCGACGCTGAAATATAACTGGAAACAGAGTAGCATTCCCTATATCTCGGAGGATACCCCCGGACCTGGTGATGTTTATAATATTCTACCGACAAGTGAGAACAGAGTTATTTTTAAAGTCGCCCTTAAAGACAAAAACGAGTCGGAAGCAGTTGGAAACTATATGCGAAATCGAGATGTACCCGCATCTTCAATTCAGCCGCTCTCGCTCTCTACCGAAGAACGTCTTATCATGGAACTCGGCTATGATTTTACAGATGTAGTGGCAGAATGGGGCGGCTTCTCAAATGGTGTCTCAGCTTCGGGGGTTGACTATTCCGAACGTAGCTTCGTTGAAATCTGGATGCGCGTTCAAGGCGATGATAATGTGACGCTACACTTGAACCTTGGCGTAGTAAATGAAGACACAGATGACGACCAACGCTTGGATAGCGAAGACCTTCCAAACACACTCACAGACACAAACGGTGATGGCAGTATCGATGCCTTGGATTTGGATTTAGAGAATCTATCAGATGTAGACCGTTATCGCGGGAACGGTGCCCTCGATACTGGGGAAGACATAGGATGGAATTACGATGGCCACCTCAAAGGAACATCTGTCGGTAGCGGTAACCAGATTTTGGACAGCGAAGACCTGAACGGTGACGGCGTGCTTGACACTATAAACGCCTATTTTGAAATCTCAATCCCGTTGAACGAGATCCCGAATGAATGGGTAAAAAGTAAAAATGCTAACGGTTGGATGTTTCTCAGTATCCCACTCTCTAAATTCACGCCGACAGGTTCTCGGGTGCCGAGCCTCGTTTTTGTGCAACACCTCCGACTTTGGTTGAGCAAAAACGCTCCAGGGAGTGCGAAAGGTACGCTGCAGTGGGCATCAATCGAGATTGTTGGAAATAAATGGCAACAAGGTATCATAACTCGCTCAACCCAACAGACAACTCCAGAGGCTGGACTTACAGGCGAAACACTTTCAACGAGTACAATTGTGGAAGATACAATCGAAAAGTTTATCGTCGGTACAAAGGATAATTTCAGTTACGATGCGTATCAGAGCGCGTATCTCGATATTGAAGATAATGAACTCTTCAAGAAGTTACACCCATTTACAGCAACCTCGCTGGGTTTCCAAACACAACAGCAACGCGAACAGACGCTGAGCCTTGAATATTACCTGTTTCCTGGTTCTTACGGTGTTACCTCCAAACAACTGAAAGGCGTAACCCAAAGCGATGGTCAAGATTTCAGTAAGCACGACACATTGCGCTTTTGGCTCTATGGCGACAAAAGCGATACAACCTTCGTTTTGCAACTCGCACCGACCGTTCGTACCGGCTATCGCAGCTCATTTTATAGCTCGGATCCGTTTGTTAACCAGGCAGAGGAAGAAGATATTAACGTTTTCGAGAACCTAACAGATTATTATGAATACACAGTACCTGTTGACTTTGAAGGTTGGAAGTTAATTGAAATTGATCTACGGGACCTGCGTAGAAATGCTTACCCTGATCTGGATGCGCATGTTTCAAGTGTTCCGGTTGGCGTAGAAACAGAAATTGGAGAACCCGTGCCTACCACCAACCCCGAAAGCGTAGACGATGCCCCAGATGGACACCCAGATGGTTTCACAATCAGAGGTAGAAACAACACACGGCTCTCTATCAAAAATATTGGTGGTATCCTGCTCGGTATCCGCAACGATACAGGTCGTGAAATCAGCGGTGACATCTGGGTGAATGAGATTCACTTGGGTGATCCACTTGTACGTGCTGGCTGGGCGCGTCGCGGTAATATGTCAATGTCACTCGGCAATATCATGAAGTTGCGTGGCGGTTACGCAAGTCAAGATAAAGACTTTGAAAGCGGTGCCGGTCAAATTGGCAGACAACGGCTCTCTTCACGCGGGTATAGCACCACAAACAACGACTACAACGTTGATGCAGATGTCACCATTTTCCCGTGGCTGCCGATCCGGTACGGTATCCGACAACAAGACACTGAAACTGAAAGCGTGCGTGGTAGTTACAGCAGTTTCCAGAGCGGGAAAAGTGAGACCCGTACCCGAGATTTCTCTGTCCGATTCAATCGAAATCCGTACCCAAATCTCGGCTTCGCATATAACTATCAAGACTTTTGGAACGAGCGTCAAGGCACGCAAATTAGTCACCTCTACACTGGCAGTTTCCGATATGAACTCGGATCAAAACTCGGTGTTAACGTACAGTATCGCCACGAAGATGTGCTCGCTAAACCAGAAACGGCAACCGATACCACCTCAACTTCAACATCCTACTATAGTTATGGTTACGGCAGAAATAGAGACGAAAAAACCGATAGTGGCACAATAGCATTCAACATCAGCCCAACAAACATATTCAGTTTGAACCCAAGTTACGATGTCCGTCGGACACTTGAGAGACGTGAAGATCAGAACTATAGAACACCCCTTACAAGTGGTGTAACGACAGAACCGGAAGCACCTGAGGAAACTCCTGAACAAGATTTCTCAATCGCTGAACGGGAGCATCGACTCTCCCTGACACCACGATTGAATCGAGATTTGCTCGGCATGCGTCCGACTGTAACAAGCCGTATGAGTTTTCGTGAGAATTGGTTCAGAGAACAAAAAAACGCATCCCTTAACGGTAATGTCAGCCTCGGCATGAACCTCCGCGTTCAAAAGTGGTTCAGCTGGTTTTTGAATCCTGAAAAAACGCCAAACCCTGAGAACCCTACAGATGGCCCCCAAGACAGCACATCACCCTCTTCAGTAGGAGGGGTTTCTAACCCCGATTCCCTATCCTTGCCAAGTAACGAAGGAAACCCTGAAACAATTGAGCAGTTGCGAGAAAGTGGTATTGACGAGACGCAGATCCAAGAATTAGAAGAAAACCGCGGCACCTGGATTGAACGCGATAAAGGTGAGACAGGAAATAGTGTAGGAGCGAGTTCTACTCGCGATCAAGCAGCACAAGATGGTATCTTGCATAGAATTCTGAAAAGTTTCACGATTAGCACGAATGCCAATTTTACGGCTACCGAATCGTATCGGCAGCTTGCATCCGGGTTGTCTGCCTTAGAAATTTGGTCGCTTGCGGATGACGCAAAGGAACGGACGAATTCCCGGCGCAGTAATCGTTACACAGTTCGCGGCTCGGTAGACCCGTGGAGTTGGGCATCCTTAGGAACAAATTTCAGCACGTCTGAAAGTTTCCGGAAAAGTTTAGGGAGCACGTACACGTCGCACGCCGAGTCCTACGAAGCCGATTTAAAACTGAAGGCACAAGAAGCCTCCAGTTTTCAACTGCGCTATAGTTTCACAAAACGAGACAATTCAACACTGGAAACGACGCTTAGCGATAGCACGGCACACACGCCATCACTCAGCTGGATACACACATGGGGTAAAGAAACGCGGACAGCATTGGGTATACGCACGACACTCCGAGACCAACAACGGAGCGGCATACAGAGTAAGGCTTTGATCGTAACACCAAATCTTAGTATTGACTATCGGTATCGCACAGAAAACGGTATACGGTTTCCGTTTTTCGGCAGAATCCCACTTAAACACGACTTGGAACTGACGAATACCCTCTCTTGGGCGATTCGCAGGGAAAATTTCGGTGCGAACCGTGAGGAACGTTCCGAGCGTTACGAGACGACACTGCGCGTCGGTTACAAAATCAGCACGCATATTACAGCAAACTTCCACCTCGGTCTCAGCTACCACCACGACAGAGTCGAAGAAGGTAGAGACTTCCTTTCAGTCGCAAGCGCACTCACCATCCGCGGCGAAATTCAGTAATCGCGCAGAACAACCAACCGCAAACAAAATAGCCACCAACCACCAACATTTAACCGTTAGCAGATTGTTGCTTAAGAGGAGGTTCGGAGATCGTGAGTTTTGACATGTTGCCTTCCTCAATTCTGTCAGCGAGGGTGTCCAGGATTTCACCGAGTTTAGAGGTTTTGTTGCGTTTGCGGGCGATGTAGCCATCAACGGCATCGAGTGCAAAGATGAGGGCGATGGTGAAAATCAAGGCGATGGATAGGGCGCGCTGATGTCCAAAGAGGGCCATAACGGCAAAGGTTAAGACTGGGCAAGCGATTGTGATCGTGTTTGCGAGCATGTTTATTGCAGTTGTAAATCCTCGTCTATTTCAGAGAAACCGGTTTTGAGGTATTTTAGATCCGGTTGGATGTCGGGAGGGTAGTGTATTTCCCAAACTTTGACAGGCGTTCCGCCAGTTTTTTGAGTTTCGTAAACAAGCTTAAACGCGTCACTTGGGATGCCTCGTAGGAACAGGCGGATCGCGACGTTCTCCCATGCGATGGGCGGGACATAATAGCCTTTTTGGAACTTCTGAGACTCATCAAAATAGAGGAGGATGCCTCCTGTTTTTGACCCGTCTTGATTTTCGGAGGTGGTGCGTTTTTTATTCTCAAAAGCGACGTAAGGGAGAGTCGTCGCTATCCCTTTTTTGCGGACAAGTATAGCGGTGGTTGCTGTGTTGTTTTCTGGATGCATATCAATCTGGATGTTCCCGAAAAAGGGTGTTGCTTTTTCAGGAAATAGAAAGATATTTCCTTTTTCGTATATTGGGTCTCGGAGTACAATGATTTCAAAGTGCTTGTCGTGTTCGGATGGACTTCCAATAACAGAATAGGTGAGTGCATCCGCAACGATGTCGACTTCAGTTAACATCAAGTGGGTTGCCCCGTGGCTTTTTAGGAATTGAAGGAATTCTTTTTCAGATTGTCCACAGAAGAGGTATCGGTAATAAAGATGGATCCAATGCTGTATGAAAGTGTCCTGGTCCGTAATCGTTTTGACACCGCCAAGGACGTTGAGTTGGCTACCGTGTATCCAGTCCGTAGCGACGACAGCCGAGTGTGAGAGTTCTGCTTTCATCCACTGAAAAGTTTCAGCAACGGTGCTGTTTATCGGCATGCTTCTGCGCACATGTGTCGCATGCCGGATTTTCTGGGCGTATCCGAATGGAGAAGGGATCCATATAAGAACTGCAAGCATTGCGAGTGCCAAGCTTGTTTTCAGGACCCGCTGTGGTATCCGTCCGCTGAGTTTTTGGATCAGTTTCACGTTACAGAGTTTCGCGCTACAGAATTGTATGAGTTCCGCGGTAAAGAAAGCGAGGACAGGGCTGGTAAAGATGGAATATCGTTCTGCATCACGCGAGAGGGCTGTCCAAATCAGAAACCATGCAATGGCGGCTACAGAAGCAAGTTCATTTTTCGGACGGAAGTCACGCCGCCAAGCCATAAACATGATCGTCATCACAGTTGCAGCGATAGCAATGAAAAAGAGGATATTGGTATTCTGTGTCCCGCACCAGCTATCAGGGTATTCTCTAAAAAAGGTGGTTAATGTAAAAAGCGTAAGCGGCAGGATCAGGTGGGCACCATAGTTTTTCCACTGGTGCATGGCTGTCGTCATGAGTCCCATGATGCCTAATACAAAGATATATCCGTAGAGCATTCTCCAATAGTTTGAATCTGTGTGTACGAGTTCACCAATGCTTTGCATCAAGGGGGTTTGACTCAACGGCACGGTCGTTTCTGCGAAGGTGTTTCGTTGTATCAAAACATACCCGATTGCAAGGCACACGGTTGCCACCATCACTCCGAGCGCAAGGGTGCGGGCATGCGGGCGGAGTTTTTCTACTTTTGACAGCAACAGGTACCGAAGGGCGCGTATGCCTAAAAGCACAACGGGTGGGACAAGCACAAACGCAAAGAGGTGTTCGGCAAAACCGTAGCCGTTCCGATAGCCCGGTGAGGCAAGATAGAGTGTTGGAACAAAGCAGCACACCCACAGCAGATAGAGGCCGAAGTTGTTTTCGCTTTCGGAAGAGAGGAATCGCCACAGCTCCACAACCATAATCACACTCAGGAAGACACCGAAACCTTCCCAACTCATACCGCCCAGAAAGACAAGAAAGCCACTCACAATCGTCCAAATCAGCCGTTTGCGGGGTGTTCCTGCTTGGAAAGAGACAAGATAGGTCACAACGGCAAGGAGACCGAGCATCAGACAGTAGGCATCTCGGTCGCCGAAGCCAGCAGTGCTTCTATTGATGGCCCCCGGGAGCGTTGCCAAAAGCACACCGACGAGACTCGCAGTGAGCAGCCCGAAGGAGCAAGTGAGATAGAGACAGAGCGCGCCGATCCCGATACAAAAGCAGACCACAGGCATGTAGACGGTAACATCATAAAGTGTGACAGAAGGGTATAGCCACGCCACAGTTTTGTGAGTGTATGCAAGGGTATAACTGTAGAGGTTGAGGAGTTGCTCGTTATCCCTACCGAGGGGCAGCCACCGGTGCATATCGCGGGCGGGTAATGTCCCCTGATCCGAGATCTGTTGTGCCTGAAAATAGTAGAGATAAGCGTCAACGCCTGTGAAATGCCCTTCTGGTATTGCGCCGACACTCTGAACACGAATCCAGAAGACAACACAGAGAAAACCACCGAGGAGAACCGATTTGAGTAGCATTGAGCGGTTGAGCATTATCGCGAGCGATCACTCCTCATCTTCGGTGGAAACTGAATTTTGATCATGAGCATCGGCAGCAGCACTTTCTGATTTTGATGTTTCTTTTGCTGGGATGACGGCTTTCCCTCCGGGGAGGCTCCAATCATTTATGATTCGCGTGCCATCTGGCAGCGTTCTGACGTTGTAGTAGCCACTGGGGCCTCGGTGATAAAAATGTGAAGTGCTCCCGGCGTACCTCAATACAGGGGTTTCACCTAATGGTATCCCCTCTTTTATGTATCGCTCTCTGTCCTTTTCCCACCTTTTTAATTTTGCTTTTGTGGCATCTGAGGGGTAGAGATGGGCTTCTGCAGTGTAGAGTTCTATTGCCTCATCAATGGTCATTCCGGTCCCCGTGTAGAATTTTTGCTGCAGCCGCATATACGTGCGGACTTCCGGAATATCCCCGAACTTCTTAATCAGCGGATTGTGTGGACTGGGATTGTCTGGATCATCCCGCATTGGGTTCACGAGTACGAAGGGCTCTGGGGGATCCTGTTGATCGTGAGCCGTTGGTGTGTTGGGGAAGGGCGCGTTGGCGTGCCTCGCGCTGCAACCCGATAGCACAGTTACGACCATAAAACAAACGAGTAAAGCGTTCAAAGTTTTCATTGTGTTCACCTCACGATTTTAGTGCCTCTTGGATACTCGGCGGCTCTTTTCTCCAAGAAAATCTCCAGGGTTTCCTTGGTTCTTGGATCTGGCCACAGATGATACTGAGCTCGCGTAAAATCAATGCGTTCATCCAAGGACCACGGCTGGTTCTTGAGCCTCTTTCGCTCTAATTCCATAAATGTGTGAACCTCGGGGATGTCACCAAAACGTTTTAGTAGCCCGACAAGTAGCATATCGGCCAGTTCATCTGGATCCATTTCACTGATATCTGGAAGTTCTCGGGCAAATGGACTTCGGGTGGTTTTATGTTCGTGTGCATCATCGGTTTGCCACGCTGCACCGTTTTCTTTCACATCCTCGGTCTGTTCCGCCGCGTCTACTTGCGTTGTGCTATCTTCAGGCTTTGGGGGTGTGGAAACCGAATTTTCTACGATAATAGTTTTAGGTACAAACACGCTGGTTTTTGCGGGCGGGGTTTCCGGTACGGGGGTCTCATGTGGATGCTCATGTGGATGTGCGTCAACAGTTTGTTGTTCTACAATGGGTGATTCGGGCACGCTGTCGGCAACTCTTTGTGTATCCCACTTCGCGTAGAAAAAACATCCACAAGCAAAGGTGACAGAGAGGATAGCCCCTATCATAAGTTTTCTCATGTTACGGCTCCTATTGGACTGTGTGGATGTTTTGGAGAAAAACATCCACCAGGCGACTTAATCATCCTCATCGCAATCACTACAACCAGTCACCGTCATGGTAACATTGTCGTAGACATGTTGATTTTTCTTAAAACCGTGAGGTCCGTGAACGTGCCTGCCATGGGCATCGATTTCGTGTGGATCGGGGTAAACATCTACAGGATCTAAGGACTCTGTCCAACTGTCACAAATGTTATAAAAAGGCAAACCCCCCAGTACCTCTTTTTTTAAACAAGTAACGAGTTGATGCGTTTGCGATCTATGGCTGGGGTTAGCCTCTGTGCTTTTCACTTGTGAAAAGAGCCCGATGAACCCTATAGTGAGGATGCAGGCAATGGCAATGATTTGAGACAAAGACTTTTTTATTCGATTTTCTCCTTTATTTTCGGATTGCCTGATACGGATAGAAGGTATTTTGCGTTCTGTGGCAATCCTCTGTATTCTGTATAAGGTGCTAACTTAAAAGTTGCCAAGACATGGATGTTTTGTGCTACAATTAAGTTAGCACTGTCATAGCCCGATTATGGCAGTGCCGCATCGCTTGGTGGTGGCGCACCGGTGACGCACCTCTAAAACTTTTGGAGGCTGCCATTTACAAAAATATTTATGACAACAGTAGGAAACATGCCTAAGAATAGCACGTTCCAGCGTTATTGTCAAACGAAAAAAGTCGCATCGCGAGAGACCACGTCTGTTGGAACAGTCTGCGATGCAACACCAAAATGCCTCAATACCTTGTGTAAGACACAACTAATATCTAAGGATTTGGCTTACACTTCACTAATAACTTAAGCAAGAACCGTGCCAATCGGTGAAAACGTTCTTATCATTGCCCTATTATACCTTGTCCGTCAAGGCGGTACGCGGGATCCAGGCTGTACACGATGTGATCGGATCGCTTAAAGTTGTTTTTCGTCAATTATCCCAAAATGAGACAAGTTTGGGAGGCATATCGGGGACCAAGCCTTTGATAACACGGGTTCCGACGTGTTGTCTCAATATGGGATACTGTCCCATATTGAGACAACATTTTACTGTGGCAGGTTATATTCCTTCAATTTCCGATAAAGTGTGGATCTGCCGATGCCCAACGCCTGTGCTGCAGCGGGGACATTATTGTCCGTCACTTTGAGTGCGTGGACGATTTCGTCAAGCGGAAGAATAGTAGTGTCACCCGTCGGGCTGCTTGCAGCGGATTGTGAACGCTCCTGCGTCTGATGTAAAAGGAGGCTTTGGGGTTGCAGTAGGTCCGTTGTCTCATATAAAACTGCCCTCTCAATGGTGTTTTCCAGTTCGCGCACGTTACCGGGAAAGTCATGCTGCATCAACATTTGTAAGGCATTAGCAGAAATGTCGCGAATGGGTTTTTCGGCAGCTGCGGCATATTTTTTTACGAAGTGCTGTGCCAAGATAGGAATATCTTCGCGCCGATCTCTTAGAGGCGGAACCGCGATAGGGAATGCCGCGAGGCGATGGTACAAATCCTCACGGAAATATCCATCTCTGATAGTATCCTCTAAATCCCGATTCGTAGCAGCCAGAACCCGGATGTCAATGGAGATGGTTCTTGTACCACCAAGTCTCTGAAATTCCCGTTCTTGTAGGACGCGCAGCAACTTCACTTGCAAAATGAGTGGCATATCCCCAATTTCATCAAGAAAAAGTGTCCCAGTGTCCGCTTGTTCAAAGTATCCGATCCGCCACGCGATTGCGCCGGTGAAAGCCCCGGGTTCATTGCCAAACAACTCACCTTCAATCAATTCGGTTGGTATTGCAGCACAATTGATGGCAACGAAGGGTCCTTCTTTCCGAGGACTGTTATCGTGTATTGATTTTGCGATCAATTCTTTCCCGGTCCCGGTTTCGCCTTGAATCAGGACGCTAATAGCTCCTGCTGCCGCCGTTTGAATCTGGGTGAATACGTGCTGCATTTTTTCGGTTTTGCCGATGATTTTGCCAAAAGAATGGTTCGTCTCAAGTTCGGTTCGTAATGCCATAATCTCCTTTTCATCTGCTGGATATGAACACCTTTTGACATGTCGCGGTAACTCATACCATTTCTGAGTAACGGCTTCTGGTTAATAAAAAACCGGTTAGTAGTCGCACAATTTTGAGACGTACCCGCCTAAATGCGCCCTGCCTTATTGCGCCTCAGACATTCGCCTTGCTATGAATTCCAAAATCTCTTAAATGCGAATTTATTTTTCAGATTTGATATTATAGGACTTACGCATTTCCCCTAAAATCATCCTGATAAGTGGGATTTATTTAAAAGTCAAAAATCTATCATCTTGTACTAAGTTTGCGTCAGCTCTATTGTATTTCATGTAATGCGAAACAAAAAATAGAGTCCTCATATTACTGTAACGCGTATGTTAGGACGAAAGGTTGCATAAAATAGATATTAGATATAATAATGGGTGAATTGTGTGTTCTTGTTCACTGATTTTTGGTCATCCGACAAATACATTTTTGATTAACTGATATTTCTCAAAAGTTTTCCTAAAGCACTAATTATCAAGGTTCTTTAGGGGTAGGTTTATGAAAATTCGCCATGAACTCTATGAGAATCTGTTTTTCTCCGGTGAGTTGAAGTTGTATTTGATGAATGTGCGTCGTTGTGAAATACTGACTTGTAGCAACATGAGATAACTCATGACTTTTATACCCAGACTCGTATACGCGCCTTCTCTGCTTTCGAGACTCATAGCGGAGACGTGGAGATTCGATTTCAAATACCCCCAAACTTCTTTGCTTTCGTGCGACTTCTCTTGTGTTACTCAATGGAAAGCAAGAAGCCCACCGATGTGTTTCAAGACATCAGTGGGCTTCTTTGTCGCGAAGGTTAAAAGGGAATCATAACCCAAATGACGGAGAGACCATGTCAACAAGTGATAAAAGAAACCACTGGGGTGAAAACAAGGAAGACTGATTAATCTTCTAACGGTTTTCGTTCTGCTGTTTGAGTTGTCCCCAGAGTATAGTCAACTTGTGGGTAGCGTCAACGGCATATACCGCGCTGGTCCAATCAAAAATGAACACACCCTTCTTAGAGATGTCCAAAAGTTTTTGATGGGCACCGCCGGAGAGCGATACCGCCCAATTGTGATATAATTTTTTCAACTTTCCGCCGCCCGGGGTTGTGTAAATGATGTACTGTCCGTCTGGGGACCAGTTGAAACCTATGATATATGTGTGGGCTTCTGGTACTATGGTTTTCACGGTCTGCAGGGTCACAAGAGAGATGACACTTATTTGATCAGCCACGTTTGGCTTTTTGCGAACGAAAGCGAGGTATTTCCCATTGGGTGAAAAAGTAGGGAAATATTCGCCTCTACGGGAACGCAGGCGTACCGTCTTTCGAGTCAACAGATTGAACAGAAATATACCGTTGTTGTTCTCGTAGGCAATCTGAGTGCCGTCTGGGGACCAATCAACGGAAAAAACTTCGCCTCGTTTTAATAGTTTGACTTCTGGTTGCCAATGTTTAAGTTCTTTTTTTTCAATGAGAAAGAGCCCGCGGTCCTCCGGGGGGTCACTCAACATGTTTGTGAGGGCAACATCACCTTGCGCGGAGATGGATACATCTAAAACTTCTTCAAAATGATGATGTGTGAGGTTACGTGCTTCTGGCCGCCGCTGCATTCTATCAAGAAGATAAACGCCTGTTGTATGACCGATTCCGTCAGCAAGGAAGACGAGAAAGTTCCCATTTTTTTGGACAGATAGCCCGTAAATAGAATTGATGTGTTTTAAAATCCTACGCGGGGTGCGCGGGGATTCCACATTGGTCACCCAGAGTTCGTTAGAAAATTCAGAGTGTCTAAAGATAACTTCACCGGTGAGTTGGGCATCGGTCGTGTGGGGTAACAAAAATACAACCCAGAAATTCAAGCTGAGTAAGATATACAAAAAGTGTTTCATGAAGTGTGTCCCTTGTGAATAAAGCTGTGGTTACTCTGGGGAGTGGTGCGGTGGGTCCTCTATTTCCATCGGGAACTCGCCTAAGTTTATAATTTTGCCAGTGCCCCTGTGCGGGGGTTTGCCAAAACTATAACGGGTTTTGATCTGTAGCTGGTCAATACGAAGTAAAGCCCCCCATTCGATGTCGAGTGCATCAAGCCGCGCCTGAAGTGCGTCTCTCTCAACTTGAATTTCCTTAAGGCGAGCTGCTTCCACGGATGTAAGCGGTCGTGGGTTCGGGTTTGTCCAAACGCCAGTCGCTTGATAGGAAAGATTAGGATCAATCTTCCAGACTTTTCCGCCTGCAGTGACCTCTACAGAAGGCTGTTGTTTTGACTTTTTCAGGGCACCGGTGGAGGATGGGGAGGACGTGTCCCCATCCTGTTGACACCCTGTTTGTGAGACACACAGGGGTATTATTAAAAAACAGAGGATACGGATGTAATACATTAGACCCCTGATATTATAATTTTAACACCGAGGCGAGGGCCATGGATCTGCAGTCCTGCCGCCGCCATTAAACGCTCATTACCAGCTTCATTTAAATTTTGGTTGTTGCTATCGTATGCGCTCTGATAGCTTGGGTCACACGAATTTATCCAAGAATCGCCAGTCCCCCCCTGGTCATGAGCGCGGGGGTTCCCAGGAACCTTAACCCATGCATTGGCCCGAGCACTATTCGGCATCTGATTTTCGTCGCAGCCTTGGACACTACTATATGCTGAGGCGGAATAATAGACGATATCATCATTGCTTTTATAGGCACTCACAGATGCCTCTACAAACCCTATCACATTACCATTCCCATCAAGACGTTCCGCTGAGATGTAAGCGGATGCATCAAAGTTATCTACATCTATTGTCACATTTTTTATGACATTTTCTGCGGGACCAGTAGGCTTCATTTCCTCAATCTTGGGTTCACCAATAGCATTCGGGAGTATGGTGACAGCTAAAATGAAACTGCTCATCAGTAGCAGAGCTACAGTGAGTAATGTTTTGGAACTGATTCTTTGCACAGTTATTCTCCTGTTTTGAAAAGAGGGATTGCATAGGGAAAGCAAAAAAGTGTGTTGCGTTCTGGGGCAATCTTCCTCTGTTATAGCGTGCTGGTTTCCAATTATACCTGCATCTATGATACAATAGAGACCAGTGCTGTCATACTTGACTAAAAAACTGATATGGCAGTGCTTCGCGGCGTAGGTACTTACAATACCTACCTCGCATGGATCGGATTTTGGAGAGACGCTTTTGTGTCCGGGTTTCTCCAAAGGATAAAAAAGAAAGTCTGCCAATTGTAGAATATTTATGACAACAACAAGAATCGACATAAGAATAGCACATTCCGGCGTTATTGTCAAATCCAAAAGTCGAATCGCAAAGGGCCACGCTTGTTGGAGCCGTCTGCGATGCAACGCCAAAATCCCGCGATACTTCGTGTAAGACGCAACCAACATCTAAGGGATTTGGCTTACACCTCACTACTTAAGCAAAAACCGTGCCAATCGGTGAAATTGTGATATCCAGCCCTATTATACCTTTACCAGTCAAGGCGGTACGGGGAATCCAGGCTGTACACGATGTGATCGGATCGCTTAAAGTTGTTTTTCGTCAATTGTCCCAAAATGAGACAAGTTTGGGAGGCATATCGGGGACCAAGCCTTTGATAACACGGGTTCCGGCGTGTTGTCTCAATATGGGATACTGTCCCATATTGAGACAACATTTTACTCTGGCAGGTTATATTCCTTCAATTTCCGATAAAGCGTGGATCTGCCGATGCCCAACGCCTGTGCTGCAGCAGGGACATTATTGTCCGTCACTTTGAGTGCGTGGACGATGGCTCTTCGTTCAACTTCGTCAAGCGGAAGAATAGTAGTGGCACCCGTCGGGCTGCTTGCAGCGGATTGTGAACGCTCTTGCGTCTGATGTAAAAGGAGGCTTTGGGGTTGCAGTAGGTCCGTTGTCTCATATAAAACTGCCCTCTCAATGGTGTTTTCCAGTTCGCGCACGTTACCGGGAAAGTCATGCTGCATCAACATTTGTAAGGCATCAGTAGAAATGTCGCGAATGGGTTTTTCGGCGGCTGCGGCATATTTTTTCAGGAAGTGATCTGCCAAGATAGGAATATCTTCGCGCCGATCTCTCAGAGACGGAACCGTGATAGGGAATGCCGCGAGGCGATGGTACAAATCCTCACGGAAATATCCTTCTTTGATAGCATCTTCTAAACCCTGATTCGTAGCAGCCAGAACCCGGATGTCAATGGCGATGGTGCTTGTGCCACCGAGCCTTTGAAATTCTCGTTCTTGTAGGACACGCAGCAGCTTCGCTTGCAAAATGAGTGGCATATCCCCAATTTCATCAAGAAAAAGTGTCCCGGTGTCCGCTTGTTCAAAGTATCCGATCCGCCGCGCGATTGCGCCGGTGAAAGCCCCGGGTTCATTGCCAAACAACTCACCTTCAATCAATTCGGTTGGTATTGCAGCACAATTGATGGCAACGAAGGGTCCTTCTTTCCCACGACTACTATCGTGTATCAATTTTGCGATCAGTTCTTTGCCGGTCCCGGTTTCGCCTTGAATCAGGACGCTAATATCCGCTGCTGCCGCTGTTTGAATCTGGGTGAATACGTGCTGCATTTTTTCGGTTTTGCCGATGATTTCGCCAAAGAAATGGTTCGTTTCAAGTTTGGTATATCGCATCATGATCTCCGCTTTCATCCGTTCAATATGGATATCTTTGGCTTATATAAAAGAAGGTATGTATTTTTCGTTTCGTTGCGCAAGATTTTTCGGTGAAAGAATTAGATAGGACTTACGCATTATTGACAACGATTAAAGACATTTCAATTCAGAAGGTTTAATATTCGTCATAACAGAAGAGTGCAACACATTTTTAAAGTATTGCGTAAGTCCTGTTATAATTAAAGACACAGTTTTCAATGGAAAAGGTGCAGAGTTATTGATTAAAAAACAAATTTATGATATATTGATTGTCAGTCATCAGTTGTTAGTCAAGGCGTTTTTTGTGACAATTCACGATGCCTTGGAGTCCTCCAAGTTTGGGTAGATTATTACAAACCGCTTCTTAACTGATAACCGATAACCTTGACCAACAACTCCTCTACAGATACTTTTGCTAAGGCGCGAGTTGTTGGTCAAAACTGAAAACTATAAAAAAAGGAAAAACATGAGAGGGAACAATACAGACACACCGCGCCCGGAATACCCGCGTCCGGATTTCCAACGCGGGACATCAGAAGGAATCGACTGGATCTGCCTCAACGGCACATGGGAATTCGCATTTGATCCAGATGATATTGGCGAGCAAAACCAATGGTATTCATCAGAATCGACTGATGATTCTCCATGGACAATGCAAATACAGGTCCCCTATCCTTGGGAAAGCCTTGCAGCATGGGGAGCGGAAGAACAAGCAGACAACGTAAACTACCTGAGCAAAAACGCATATCTTAACCCCGAAGAAGTTACCTGTGGCGGTTTAGACCGTGAAGGCAATTATCGCGGCGAACCGCGTCATACAATCGGCTGGTACCGTAAAGTCGTCTCAATCCCTGAAAATTGGGGCGACAGACGTGTTATTTTGAATTTTGGTGCTGTTGATTGGGAAGCAACCGTCTGGGTAAATGGAAACCAAATAGGCACGCACGAAAACGGATACCTACCCTTTGAATTTGATATTACAGATGCACTTACGCCAGGGGAATCTACGGTCATCGTTGTTCGCGCTTATGATGCACAAGATCACGGTGAACAACTTGCGGGTAAACAGATAGGTTGGTATGTACGGACCAGTGGTATCTGGCAAACCGTTTACCTCGAACCAAGAAGTACGACACACATTACACAGTGCCATATCACCCCTGATATTGATAACGCTACGGCTACCTTTGCTGTTAATATAGATGGAGACACAAAGAATACCGAGTTGTCCTTACGCTGGAATTGCGGTGAACTCAGCGGTTCTGAGCAGGTTTCCAGTAATGAGACGCAATTCACAGTGAGTATCCCCCCTGAGCAGCTGCGTTTGTGGGATGTAGACACCCCAAACCTCTACGATGTTACGCTGGAATTGGTAGCAGAAGGGACGGTTATTGATCGGATTTTCACTTACTTTGGGATGCGAAAGGTTTCCATCGCAAAAGCCCCGGGTGGAGACTACCAGTATATCTACCTTAACAACCGTCCTATCTATCTCCTTGGTGCCCTTAATCAGTCATTTAGCCCGGAAGGTGTGTACACGTTCCTAACAGACGAAGCAATCCGTACGGATGTCGAACGCGCAAAGGAATTCGGATTCAATTTTTTGCGTCTCCATATCAAAGTCGATGAACCGCGTCTCTACTATTGGGCTGACAAGTTAGGGCTTCTCTTCATGTGCGATATTCCGAATTTTGGCACCTACACGGAGAAAGCACAGGCACGATTTGTAGAGACGCTTCGCGGAAACATTGCGCGTGATTACAATCACCCGTCGATTATCTCTTGGTGTAATTTCAACGAAACTTGGGGACTCGGCGGTAACGAGTACAAGGAGATGACGGATCGACAGGAATGGGTGCGCGAGATGTACCACCTCGCTAAATCCTTAGATACAACCCGCCTGATCGAAGATAATTCACCGTGTCTGTACGATCATGTGGAAACGGACATCAACTCATGGCATTTTTATATTAATGACTATGACCGCGCGAAGGAACACATCGCGAACGTTGTGGCAGAAACATATCCGGGCTCAGCGTTCAATTATGCCGGTGGCAACGTCCAGAGCGATGCGCCACTGATTAATAGCGAGTATGGTGGTATTTCCGCAGGCGCAGGCGACAAGGATGTTTCATGGTGTTTTAAATACCTGACGAATGAACTCCGACTCCATCCAAAAATCTGTGGCTATATCTATACTGAATTACAGGACATTGAGTGGGAACACAACGGCTTCATGAACTATGACAGGTCAGTAAAGGCGTTTGGATACGACTACCTGGACATCAATACGCTTGACTTTATCGCCATCGACTATCCACCCGGAACAACGGTGGCACCGGGTGATGAGATAAAAGCGGATATCTACGCGAGCCACTTCTCACACAAAACCATCACCGGTACAACCCTCCACTGGCAACTGGATACGATGTCAGCGAGCGGACACGTCACACGTGGGAATGTCTCAGGAAGCGTTGAGATTCCATTTCCGCAGTATCAGGTACAACACGTGCATGAACTTGAACTGCGTATCCCCGATATTCACCCCGCGGTCGGCACGCTCCATATCTGGGTAACAGATCATTCAGGGACCGTCGTTGCCCGTAACTTCATCAATTTCGAGCATTTCGTTGACGCACCGGTAGGATCGGTTTCTAATCCCGAATTCCGAACCGATTCAGGAGCGGTCCGCCTCAACTATACACCCAATAGCATATCTGAATCCTCTTGGAACGAACCGACAACCGAAGAGCAGCTTTTCTCTGCAGTCGGGAGTGGTTACGTCGAATATGAGGTCTCGTTGCCAGAAGGACTTCGTGCAGCAGATGTTGCAGAGATAGAGCTCATCTTTGAAGCATCCAGTTTTTATGGAGGGGCACGTCAAACGGAGCCAGAGAAATATCCGTCTGATGTGACGATTTCAGTCAACGGTGCTGAAATTGAAACGGTTTGCATTCCTGATTGCCCTGCGGATGCGCGGGGTGTACTCTCTTATATTCATGAACAGCCCGGTATCTACGGGTATCTGCACAATGTCAAGGTAGATCCATCACTTGTCCTAAATGGCGAGACAGATACATTAAGAGTCCGCTATGAAGTGAAAGCGGATGCTGAAGCGACAGGCGGGTTCGCGCTCTACGGCGCACGTATGGGAAGATACCCGACTGGACCGCATCTGCTTATACGTCGGAAATAGTTATCGGTTATCGGTTTTCAGTTTTCGGTTAAAGAGTTTTCTGATGACGATAACGCAACGAAGGTTGGCACTCGTTGCCAATTTCACTTGAGAAAGGAAGAAAAGGTTGGAAGCTTATCGGAAGATACTCGCGTCCCAGGAGGCGTAACCGACAACCGACAACTGACAACTCTCACTGCGAGGCAAACCATTATGGCAAGTCCCGAATTTGTATTCACACGTTATCCGAATTTAGAAGTTTCTTGGCCCTATGTGCACGAACAGATGGTCCGCCGGTTAGAAGAACTCGGCGTAACACTTGTGCTCAACAACAATAACAGAGACCCTATCCACGAACAGGTCGATTTAAGCGAGACTATTGGCATATCCCATTTTGGCGGAAACCTGACGGAGGCATGCATCGCAGCAGCCCCGAAACTCAAAGTGTTTGGAGCGATGACAGATAATTCCGGGCACGGTATTCCATATCAAGCACTTCAAGCGCGGGGTATCCCTGTCATTGAATCGACGCGCGCCTGGTCGCAATCCGTAGCTGAGTGCGCCTTCGGTCTTGCACTGTCCTCACTGCGCCGGACAGCACAATGGCATCTACGGATGGCACAGGGTGAAAAACTCTGGGATTGGGAGAACCCGATGTGGGGTTCGCTAAACGCCCGTGAAAGCGACGCGCCCCTTGATAAACTTCCGGCAGCACATCAGTTCTGTGACGATCCAGATTTCGTCAACGGCGACCTTGGCACTAAAAACATTGGTGTCATCGGCCTCGGACAGATTGGCGGAAAAATCGCAAAATGGTGTCGAGTTTTTGGCGCAACAGTAGTGGGCTTCGATCCGTATGTCTCAGACGAACTCCTTCAAGAATGGGATGTACAACGCACCGATATGGACACACTTGCCGATACATCTGATATCGTGTTCGTAGCAGTACCACCAACACCTTCAGCAAAACACCTATTAAACCGAGAACGGATCTACCATCTCCGCAAGGGAAGTTTGGTTGTCATAATTACGCGCGCCTTTGCTGTCGATATGGAGGCACTACGGGAACGGATTGTAAAGGATGAACTTGCCGGAGCATTTGATGTCTACGACATTGAACCGGTCCCCATCGATGATGAATTGCGGAATCGGGATAACGTTGTCCATACACCGCATATCGCCGGTAGAACGGAAGATTCCAACCTACGCGTGGCGGATATGACTGTGGATGACTTTGTGCGGGTGCTGAAGGGCGAGGCACCTCTCGGGGCATTGACCCCGAAAGCAGTTGAGGTCCGAACCTCACCGAGTCCGAGCCAGTAACAGTGAAGAGTTGTCAGTTATCGGTTATCAAGCATCAGTTAAAAGAGCGTTTCATTAACCATACATCTCTTAACTGATCACTGACGACTGACAACTGACGACTTCTAAAAAATGCCATCTAAAACGGAATATAAAAATTTTATCCGCCCAGACATCGCAGATATGGCACCTTACACGCCCATCGTGCCGTTTGATGTGCTGAGCCAACGCCTCGGTATCCCGGCTGGGGACATCATTAAACTTGATGCGAATGAGAACCCTTACGGGCCCTCAGCGCGCGTATATCAGGCATTAGCAAACGAAACCTATTATCACATATATCCAGACCCTGACAGTTCATCTTTACGTCAAGCACTGAGTCAATACATAGGTGTTGATGCGACCCATATCGTTGCAGGTCACGGTGCAGATGAATTGATTGATCTTGTAATTAGGTTGTTCGTTGCTCATAGCGATGTTGTCGTTAACTGCCCTCCGACATTTGGGATGTACCGTTTCGACACAGAACTCAACGGCGGAAAAATAATTGACCTTGAACGAAAAGAGGATTTTTCGTTAGACACTGAATCAGTAGTTGATCTCGCTACCAACGACAAAAATGTCAAACTCATTTTTATTACAAGCCCAAACAATCCTGATGGCGGTATACTTGACGATACATGCCTTCGGTATTTACTTCAACTGCCGTTAATCGTCGTGCTGGATGAAGCTTACATTGAATTTTCTGGTGGGAGTCGTGCGAATTGGGTCTTGGAACATGAGAATTTAATTGTGCTGCGTACATTCAGCAAGTGGGCAGGATTGGCAGGATTGAGGGTAGGATACGGTATCTTTCCACACTGGATACTCTCACATCTTTTGAAGATTAAGCAGCCGTACAACGTAAACGTTGCTGGCGCGACAGCTGCTTTGGCTTCGTTGTCGGATGTGTCTCAATTGCAGGAGAATGTGCAGAAAATTGTGGCAGAGCGTGGAAGACTTTATGCGGCGCTGCAGGCGTTTGACTTTTTGGAACCGTATCCAAGCGAAGCGAATTTCATTCTCTCGCGGGTGATTGGAAGAGATGCAGCAGTGCTGAAAACAACGTTAGCTGAACGAGGGATTCTTATCCGATATTTTGATACACCACGTCTGCAGAACCACGTTCGAGTCAGCGTTGGCACTCCAGCGCAAACATCTCGACTCTTAGAAGCACTCTCTACACTATAGAAAAGGTTCCAACACCTCTTCTACCGAGCGAGTACTCGGAAACCACTTAACAATTTTTTGCAAAACTTCATCGAGAAGAACATCAGGACAAGACGCGCCAGCAGTCAGAACAATATCAGTAGATGTTTTCTGGTCTGTTTCATTCTCGTTTGTCTGAAAAAGCCAATCCTCTGTCGTTTGGACCTGTTTTGTCTCTAATTCGAGATGGCGAATGCGTTTGGGACTCAGGAGTTCATCTGCATCTCGAATGAAATAGGTCGGAAGGTGTTGTTGACAGAGTTCCACGAGATGACTCGTATTAGAAGAATTATAGCCCCCAACAACAACTGCAATATCGCCGCCATCGGCAATAAGCGCAAGTGTTGCATCCTGATTCTCTTTAGTAGCATAACAGAGAGTGTCTCTCGTATCAGCAAAGTGCGAAGACATATCAGCTTCACCGTATGTTGTCTTAATAGTATCTTGCAGTAAATTGGCAATTGCCTCGGTTTCCGTCGCGAGCATCGTGGTCTGGTTAACAACGCCGATACGCTTCAGATGCAGAATAGGATCGAAACCCGGAGAGAACCGATCAGCGAACTTTTCAAAGAAGAATGCTGTGTCTGCCTCCCCGGAGATAACCTTTGCCAAATCTCGCGCTTCTTCAAGATCACGAACAACGACAACGGGAGCACTCGCTTGTGCGTGGGAAAATGTCGCCCGAGTCTCTTCATGATAACGCTTTCCGTGGATAACAACGGTGTAATCCTGCTTACCAATCTCCTCACTCCGCCGCCAAACTTTTTCCACGAACGGACACGTCGTATTATAAGCAGTAAGCGTAACACCACGCGCCTTGAGAGTTTGCTCCACCTCAAGGGTGGTACCGAAAGCTGGTACGATAACGACATCGTCTGGCATCAAAATGTCAAAAGGGAGGAGTGGCATGCCAGCAGTATCCATTAGGAATTGGACACCGCGCTGTCTCAGGTTTTCATTGACATGGGGGTTATGGATAATTTCCGACAACAAGAAGATACGTTTGTCTGGGTTTTCTGCGAGTGCCTGATAGGCGATTTCAATAGCGTTTTCGACACCATAGCAGAAGCCGAAGTGTCGCGCTATTTTGAATCGAACGGGTCCGAAATCCAATAGTGTTGGTGCAAGGTCCCGCTTCCGAACATCAATATCACGGCGCGCTTGTTTGACCACAGAGATAATTGGGCTATGATAGAAGTGGGGTAATTTGAAAGTTCGAGGCATTCGCACTTCCGTCCGTAGCAACAGGAGTGGTGGTATCTTCTTCAGAACTGTAGATTGTTGTTATCTGACCGCTTCACTGCTTCACTGTCCGTTTAAACATTAAAGAAACTCATTCACAGTGCCTGCGCCAATATGTTACTTCACATACTACTTCTTCACATACTACTTATTGAGAATTCTTAGGCACTCAAGACTTTTCGCCCTTTGGCGCGGCGGCGAGCAATGGTCTGTCTTCCGTGTCTTGTAGACATCCGTTTGCGGAAACCGAGTTTATTTTTTCGTTTCCGTCGATGTGGTTGATATGTGCGTTTCATGAATGTCTCCTTTTTCTATGTAGGCGTTACCTTTTATGTGTTAGGTCATTACACACATAAGTATTTCTATTCGTCAGAATGGTATTACGTTGCGTTTTAAAATGATACGCTATTTTTCGACATTTGTCAAATTTTTTGACCTTGTAATTTTTGCTGGTCATAGAAAAAATAACTTGATAAAATTTCGGTTTTAGTTCAAAATATTCTTCCGAGGGATTTGGAATATATTTAATATTCTCTGATAAAAGTGTTGACATTTCTGTAGGAAAATGATACGATTTTATTTATTATTATACCTCTCGGTTAATTAACCGGCATAGTCTCATTTTTATTTTACATTTATTAAGTATTAAGGAATTATAATGGCTAAGCTTTAAAACTGATATTAAAGCTGAAAGCTCATGTGCCATTTAGGCTAGGATACACGCTCATGCGGCACACCCCCAACGAAATCTGGTCAGAAATACTGGAGAATCTCAACGACACAGCACAACAGGATGTTTATCTTCATCAAGCAGTTCCGCTTTCGCTCACAGCAGACGCATTGAAGATAGCTGTACCTTCAGCGTATACACGCGCGCGAATTGAAGAGCGTTTCCGAACTGACATCCAACGAGTGTTGGCAACACTCATTGGTGCACAATGTGTACTCACTCTGACTATAGACGAATCTGTGGTAGACGAATCTCCGGCTCACGGCAGTGAGGATTCTAATCTAATAGAAGTAGAAGATACTTCTGATCAATCTGCCAATCAAAGTGAAATATTTGTTAACGCCCCTTCTACCGCCGTCCCGCAAAATCAGACAGGACTGAACCCAAGATATCGGTTTGATACGTTCGTCGTTGATACACCTAACCGGATCTGTCATGCAACCGCTTTAGCCGTTTCAGAAAATCCAGGGCGCGACTACAATCCGCTCTTTATTTACGGCGGGGTGGGATTGGGTAAAACTCACCTCTTGCACGCAATTGGCAATAGACTCTCAGCAAACCAACCCGATAAGAAAGTTCTGTACGTTACATCAGAAACTTTCATGAATGAATACGTTGAGTCTATCGTCAACCGCGGATCGGCACAGGGATTCCGCACAAAGTATCGCACAGCAGATATGCTTTTGATTGATGACATACAATTTTTACAACGCAAGGAAGGCACACAGGAGGAATTCTTTAACACCTTTAATGACCTCCACATGAACTCAAACCAGATAGTCATGACCAGCGACCGGACACCGAATAACCTTGAAAATCTTGAAGTTCGCCTTCGATCCCGATTTCAATCCGGCATGGTAGCTGAGATTGGTATGCCACAGTACGAGATGCGTATCGCTATCCTCCGGCAGAAATGTCAAGACCAAGGGTTTGACAACCTACCTGATGATGTACTCAGTTACATCGCCGAAGTTGTCGAGACGAATATCCGAGAACTCGAAGGCACGCTTGTACGATTGGTTACACAAGCTACAATACTCAAGGAAAATTTGAGCTTAGATTTTGCACGACAGGTGCTGAGCGATGTGGGCACCCCGTCACCAATGCGAGACCGTAAAACAGCCACATCAAAAGGGATACAAATGGTCGTCGCTGACTACTTTGGCATTGACGTGACAGACCTCGTCTCTCAGAAACGGACAAAGGAGTTAGTGCAGCCGCGTCAAATCGCTATGTATATGTGCAGAGAGTTGACACAAATGTCATATTCAAACATTGCCCAAGCGTTTAATAAGGGAAATCATACTACTGTCATTCACGCTTGTAAACAGATAGAAGATACTATCGAAAAAAGTGATGATGAACGGCAAACAATTGTGTTTTTGCTTGATCAATTTCGATAGCCAAATTCTGCGTTTTATCTTCCGTTTTTGAGGCATTTTTAAACGATATACCGCATCCTAAACCTGTTGATAACTTGTTGATAACTATGTTAAAACATTGTGCATAACTTGTGCATAACTTGTGCATAACTTGACTGTTGTATGGTTTTGTTGATAACTTGTTGATAACTCGCTGATTTATCAACAAGTTATCAACAGGGTACTTGTCAATGATAATAAGCCTTCAGGTGAGTTATCCACTTATCAACAGCCCCTACTACTACTACTAAGTACTATATAAATTTATATAGAAATTAGTATTAATATTAGAGATTGTGGATAAGTGCTAAAAGTTGGTCAATTTTGCACCTGACTCAATAAAAATATTTACATTCAAAAAAGATGTTATTAAATCATATCGTCTTACGCAATTTCCGTAATTATATCAATTGCGAAGTAGACTTCCCTAAACCTGTTAATTTAATCGTCGGTGGGAATGCCCAGGGAAAAACCAGTTTGCTTGAAGCAATCTATTTTCTTTGCACCGCGGAATCTCATCGTGCGACTCATGATGCCGAATTGATTCGGCATCATGAGTCAGGATTCTATCTAAAAGGGACACTGAGGAATGGAAGTGATGAAGTAACATCTCTTGAGGCGATAAAGCAGGCACGCGGACAGTTTAGACTGAAGAAAAACGGTATTCTCCAGCCAAGACGTTCCGAATGGATTGGTCAATTTAACGTTGTATTTTTTTCTCCAGAGTCGCTGACATTAGTGAAGGGAGGACCTTCAGAAAGACGACGATTCTTAGATCTCCTAATCTCACAGATTGACAACGAATACCTGAAAAATTTGCAAAAGTACAATCTCGTTCTCAAACAACGAAATGAGTTGCTAAAGCAGATTCGTGCGACGTTCGCAAGCGTAACGCAATTGGATGCTTGGGATAAATTGCTGCTCATGCATGGTACCGCAATCACTATAAAGCGATTGGAAATCTTTCATCAACTGAAAGCGCACGCGATCCAAAACCACCAAAAACTTACCGGCGATTCAGAAGATATCGCGCTGACGTATCGTTCGGCATCGGTGTCGAACGATACGTCAATCGACAGTATCGCATGCAATACTTCAGAAACTGCTGCCCCCAACTTGTTAGCGGAACCTAAGACTACCCGTGAAGATGAAGAGAAGGTAGCCAAACATTTTGGCACATCATTAAATGCTTCACGCGAGGCAGATTTACAGAGAGGTACAACCTTAGTCGGCCCACACCGAGATGATTTCCTCATTGAATTGGAGAGTGGCCCCGAAGAGCGTATCACTTACTACCATAGTGAAAATGATACGCAAGATTTGGATCCTGAAACAGGAGCATTTCGAGAGGTAGCACGATCTTATGGATCACAAGGGCAGCAGCGGACTATTGCATTAGCACTCAAATTAGCAGAACTAAAATTGATTCGACACCTGACAGGCAGGGACCCGATAGTTTTATTGGATGATGTTACCTCAGAGTTAGATTACAAGCGGATAGGGTACTTATTAGAGGTTCTCGAAAATTTAAGTGCCCAAACCTTCATTACAGCTACACACGCTGAACCTCTTGTAAATCATCTTGATCAACCGAATGTTTTGACGGTAGAGAACGCGCAGATAAGTTATGCCGCCGAAACTAATGAGTCCTCCTAACACACTACCACTCGTGTGCTTCTAAAGTCACACCATCGAGTATAAAAATGCGCAAGACCCAAAACCTACGCGATCTCCTCACTGAACTCGCCCGCTCCCGCGACTTTGAGCCCAAGATGCTTGAGCAGAAAGTCTTTGTCCTTTGGCGCAAACGTCTCGGAACACCACTTGGGACGAAAACAGTGCCGGTATCGCTGTCGGATGGCGTTTTGAAAGTCTACACGGAATATCCTCCGTACAGAACAGAACTATCATTCCATAAACAGAGGATTATAGCAGACCTGAATGCGGAATTAGGGCAGCCCGTTCTTACAGATCTCCGGATAGAGTTACGCCAAGCACATCAAGCAACATCCCATCACGCGAAACATGCCTCCACTGATTCAGAAATGCCAAAGCCCCCAACATCAACGTCTCGCTCAAGCAATCTCCGGACACCAACCTCGAAAGAATTAGAACAAATTGAGCAGGCAATAGCTGATGTGACGGATACTGATTTAAAAATTTCCTTGCGGCAATTATTCATTACACAGCGTAAAGAAAAGCCTTGACAAAACTTTTAAAATAAGGTATCCTATTTTAAGTATCTAAGTGCGATAACAATAGGGTGGATTGCGCCTTTAGATCGCTAATTTAGAGATAATATCCTGTATCATAGGCAGAGATCAATTCAAAGTGAGGTATCACAATTAGAAATGTCAAAAGATGAACGAACATACACGGCGAGTGACATCCAAATCCTTGAAGGTCTTGAAGCTGTTAGAAAACGCCCGAGCATGTACATCGGCAGTACCGGTCCCGCTGGATTACATCACCTTGTCACAGAGTTGGTTGACAACTGCATAGATGAGATTGGTGCAGGTTACGGCACACAGATCAACGTACAACTCCATACTAATGGTAGTGTTACCGTCGCCGATGATGGTCGTGGTATTCCAGTTGACATGCATGCGACAGCGGGGGTCTCAGCACTTGAGGTAGTGATGACGACATTGCACGCTGGCGGTAAATTTGACGGTCGCGAGCAGGTCGGGTACCAAACCGCCGGTGGTTTGCACGGTGTCGGGGCTTCTTGCGTTAACGCGCTTTCTGAGTGGCTTCATGTGCAAGTCCAGCAGAACGGTGCAACCTACGAACAACGCTACGCGCGTGGTATTCCGCAGACATCTGTAGAAAAGATTGGTAATAGTAATAAAACTGGTACCCGTACCACGTTTATGCCTGATTCAGAAATATTTGATACCCTCGATTTCTCGCACGACACGCTTCGCGACCGACTCAGAGAACTCGCTTTCCTGAATAAAGGTGTCCGCATTCAATTTCACGATGCCCGCGATGAAGATAACGCTGAGCCGATCGTTTTTCAGTACGATGGTGGCATCGCTTCTTTTGTTACCTATTACAACCAGAACAAAGAGGTACTCCATCCGGAACCTATCTACATGGAAGGCATTCAATCAGATGTTGCCGTAGAGATCGCCTTCCAATTTAACACTTCTTACTCGGAGAACATAAGTTCGTACGCGAATAATATTCGCACCGCTGAAGGCGGTTTTCACGAAAGCGGTTTCAAAAGCGCGCTTACTCGTGTTTTCAAAACTTACGCCAATGCAAATGATCTCCTGAAGAACGTTAAAATAGACCTGACCGGTGAAGACATCCGCGAAGGAATGACGGCTATTATTAGTGTCAAAGTTCCAGATCCGCAATTTGAAGGGCAAACGAAGTCAAAACTTGGAAATACAGAGGTTGAAGGTATTGTCCAAACCTTTGTCGGTTCCCGGCTCAGAACGCTTTTGGAAGAAAACCCGAGTGTCTCTAAACGTATTATCCAAAAATCCATTGATGCCGCGCGAGCGCGTGAAGCCGCCCGCAGTGCGCGTGAGGTTATCCGCCGCAAAAGTGTCCTTGACTCCGCCTCAATGCCCGGAAAGCTCGCCGACTGTTCTGAACGCGACCCTACCCGAACGGAACTTTTCCTCGTAGAGGGTGATTCCGCTGGTGGTACGGCTAAACAGGGGCGTGATCGGCAGAATCAAGCCGTCCTACCTCTGAAAGGTAAAGGGATCAATGTAGACAAGTCAAGACTTGACAAAATACTTAAAAACGCACAAGTTATTGACATTATAACCGCCTTGGGAACAGGTATCGGTGCTGAAGAATTCAACCTCGAAAAACTCCGATACGCAAAAATCATCATTATGGCAGATGCCGATGTAGATGGCGCGCACATACGCACGCTCCTTTTAACTTTTTTCTTTCGCCAGATGCCCGAACTCATTGCCTCTGGTCATCTTTATATCGCTCAGCCGCCACTTTACCAAGTGAAAAAAGGGAGAAGTTCACAATATTTGCAAGACGATGAGCAGATGGAAGATTATCTCCTTACCCTTGCCCTTGACACGGTACAAATAACAAATGCTCGCCGGGGTACGCCTTACACAGCATCTGAGTACAGAACCGTCTCCAATGCCGTACGCAAGGTTCAAATGCTCCTCGATCAAATCAAGCGAAGCGGTGTAACACCAACACAGTTTTCCAACATTGAAGAATCTGAGCACGTTGAAGAAAACGAGACGAATGAAACTGATACATCTGATAACATAGACCGGCTACTTGAGATGCTTGATATATCTCCTTCTCAGGGGAGTGACATTATCATGGCATCGCAAGAGCCTCCAGAATCCGAACAAGTATCATCCGATGCGCATACGCAGACGATGCTTTTTGAAAACGTACCAGCAGCAGTAGATCCTGAAAGTGCGATTGACCCGACCCCTCGAACTTGGCGGCACGAACTGCGACAGGAACTTGAGAAACTCGCTGAGTTTCACATCCAAGACACAGACCTCTTGCCTGCAGCAAGGACAGATGACTCAAGCGATTCAGAAAACCAAAAATTGTTTAGCGTCCAGTCCGAAAATGGTGACATTCATCATACAGACGATGTTGTCTCGCTCGTGCAGCACCTTTTTGAGATGGAACACCGAGGACTTGCGATTACCCGGTACAAAGGCTTGGCAGAAATGAACGCTGAACAGTTGCGCGACACCACGATGCGCCAGGATGAGCGTGTTCTGCTTAGGGTGACACTTGAAGATGCCGTTGAAGCTGACCGCATCTTTACACTGCTCATGGGGGATATTGTGGAACCTCGTCGCGAATTTATAGAACGCTACGGCACTCAGGTAAATCTTGACCTGTACGGTGCTTAGAGGAGGACATCCCGATAAAGCGTTGTTTACGAACTATCAACGCTGTATCGCTCGTAATTGAAAGAAATCGTCAGCCACCAGCTGTCAAAAAGGAGGGTTTTACGCAATCAGCCCTCTTCACTGAAAACGGATAGCCGACGGCTGATAGCCGAAAAAATATATGGAAAATATCCAAGAACGCAACATAGAAAATGAACTGAAAACGTCATATCTCACCTATGCGATGAGTGTTAATACGAATCGCGCAATACCGGATGTCCGTGACGGTCTCAAACCAAGCACACGTCGGATTATCTATGCTATGGGAGAGATAAATCTCACCGCGAACCGGCCCTATGACAAATGTGCCGCTGTCGTAGGGGAGGTGATGAAGAACTATCATCCACACGGTGATGGACCCATTTACGGTACGCTTGTCGGTTTAGCACAACCATTTAGCACGCGATATCCGCTCGTGGATGGACAAGGGAACTTCGGCAGCATTGACGACGATCCACCGGGCGCGATGCGTTATACAGAATGCCGACTTGCAGCCATCGCCGAAGAGATGCTCACTGACATTGATAAGCAGGTGGTTGATTTTCAACCCAACTACAAGGACTCCGTCGAAGAACCAACAGTTCTTCCGGGTCTCCTCCCTAACCTACTTGTCAACGGGACAACTGGTATTGGTGTTGGTTATCTCACGCGCATACCACCGCACAACTTGGGTGAAGTGATTGAGGCACTGCTCCGCAAACTCTCAGATCCAGATGCTGACTCAGAAACACTGATGGAACACATCATGGGTCCCGACTTTCCGACTGCGGGGGTTATCGTTGGTACCAGCGGCATCAAGGAGATGTACACCACCGGTAGAGGAAGTATGACTGTCCGTGCCAAAGCAATTATAGAAAGAATCTCTGATGCTAAAGGGGAAACCGAGCGGGAACAAATAGTCATAACAGAAATTCCATATCAGGTAAAGAAAAATCAGTTGCTTGAGCAAATGTATCAATTGGTAGTCAACAAAACTATCACTGGGATTAGCGACATCCGGGATGAGTCTGACAAAGAGATTCGCATCGTCATCCCCCTTAAACGCGGAGAAATTGCTCAGGTTATCCTGAATCAGTTGTACAAACACTCAAAGATGCAGACGCACTTCAGTGCGAACCTTCTCTGCCTTGTAGAGGGACTTCCGAAGGTTCTAACGCTTGAGGAGATTCTACACTATTATCTTCAGCATCGACGGGATGTGGTTCGCCGGCGCACACAATTTGAACTCGCTCGTGCCGAACGCAGAAATCATATCCTTGAAGGGTATCTCTTAGCACTGCAGAACCTCGAGGCGATTATAGAACTTGTCCAAACAGCTGAATCCCCGCAAGCAGCGGAGCAAGAACTTCAGGATACGTACCAACTCAGTGAGCAGCAAGCAAGAGAAATTCTCACGATGACGCTCCGCCAGTTGACCGGCCTTGAGCGCCAGCGTATTCACAATGAATATACGGAAATATTAGATCGTATCGCTGAATTCCGTGCAATCCTTGCCAGTGAGACGCTGATAACAGATATTATTCGGACAGAACTTGAAACGCTCAGAGAGAAATTCGGTGACGAGCGCCGCACTGAGATTGCCGGCGATGTCAAAGAATTTGAGGTTGAGGATCTCATCGCTGACGAAGAGATGGTGGTTACTTTATCCCACGCTGGCTACATCAAACGATTGCCGATGGATACCTATAGAAAACAGCATCGTGGGGGGGTTGGGATTAAGGGAGCTACAACAAAGGATGGCGATTTTTTAGAGCACATCTTCGTCGCGACTGCTCATCAAAACATTTTGTTTTTCACAGATTTGGGCAAATGCTACACGTTGAAAGTGTACCAAATACCTGAAGCGCGCCGCCAGTCAGCTGGACGTGCGGTTGTTAACCTACTCCGATTGGCACGAAACGAAAACATCACCGCTTATGTTACGGTATATCTGAAAGCAGGCAGTCAAGGCACTGAGGGAGCTGATACTGGCGAAGTTGCAACGAATAAATTTGTCTTCATGGCGACACAGCAAGGCATTGTTAAAAAGACAACACTCACCAGTTTTGAGAATACACTGTCAAATGGAATCATTGCTGTTAAACTTGATGACGGTGACAAACTTATTGGCGCGCAAGTAACAGAAGGTAATTCCGATGTCATCCTTGTTACTCACAAGGGTACCGCTATTCGGTTCAGTGAAAAAGACGCGAGACCTCTTGGACGCAATACCCGCGGGGTACGTGGTATAGAACTCGGTGCTGATGACTTCGTAGCGCAAATGGTTATTGTTAACGGCGATGGTACTGAGGCGGAAGAAATCGAAACCGGACAAGAAGCAGCTAAGGAAGATGAGACCTTGTTGATTGTCACGGAAAACGGGTATGGCAAGCGCACGGCTGTCTCTGCTTATCGCTCTCAAAGACGCGGTGGGAAAGGCATCATCGCCATCGGAAAGTCGACCCGAAATGGCGCAGTTGTCGCTGCAAAACGCGTTGCCGATATTGATGAGCTTGTTCTCATTAGCTCAAACGGGTATGTTACCCGAACAGCTGTTGGCGACATTCGGCGTATCGGGCGCAATACCCAAGGTGTGCGTATCATGGCACTTCAACCCGACGAAAAACTTGTCGATGCCGCTAAAATTGAACTTTCGTCTTCTCTGCTTGAGGATGCGTAGGGTGTATAATGGATTGTTACATACGGAGGAAAAAATGAAATATCTTGGCATGTTCACGATTTTTGTCTTCATCGCGGTAAGTTTCGCTTTAGGACGTGGTTCGCACGCCCAAACAGATGTACTTGCAGATGAAACACCTGAGTTGGTACCGCTCACCGATGCTGACACAACGTTGAGTGCCGACATGACACGTGCAGCAGATATCTATGCAAAACTGATGTGGGCCGCTTATTGCAGAACCGGCGAACGCAACATTCGCAAAAGTAAAATCGCCTACGATGCTTTAATTGAGGAATTGGAGCTTGACAGTGAATCCATTGAAGACAAAGTCTTATCTGCACAGGGTATCAGTTTCATCTATACAGAACGTGCTGCGCTTCGATCTCTTCCAAGGTTACAAGATATTAACGGTGCTGAAGAAGATGCAAGAAAAGCCATTCAACTTAATCCTGAAAATGTAGAGGCGAAATGGATCCTTGCTAAGATATTAAAAGAACGGTACATCTCTTCTATAGATCGAAATGGACGTGGAAACCGGGGTACCAAGGCATTAGAAGAGGAGATGCTTTCAGTCGGACAACAAATTATTGAATTGGATCCTGATCACGGTGAAGCACATTATTATATTGGTGGTATCGCGCGCTATCTCGGCAAGATTGGACTCGCGATCACGTCTTACAAAGCACTTACCCGTATCCTACCATTTAAAGCTGAATATCATTGGGAACTCGGAGAACTCTATGAAGTCCAAAACCTTCTTGAGGAAGCTTTGCTGTCCTACGAGAGGGTTATAACCATCCGTCCAGAAGAAATACGGGTCTGGAACCGTCTCGGTCAACTTTACCTTCAGACCGGTGACGATTCAGCGGCAGTGCGCTCCTTTCAAACTGTTTTGGAATCGCTTGAAAGTGGTGCTGTCCCCCGTTCACCTCGCAACCTTGGTTTGACGGAAATTGACGCACATAGTGGTATCAGCCTTGCCTATCAGGCACAAGGCAATTTTGAAAAGGCTGAACATCATATCACAAGTGCTATCGCCTTATTAGAAAAACGCGCGCTTTCAATGCGAAGTGGAACTCGGACCAGCCGCGCGAGAAGTACAGAACGTATTGAATTGGCTGTTCGTATCAGGGATACTCGTTACACACTCGCACAAATTTACCTTAGATTCAACCAGGCACAAAAAGCGGTGGATACCTTTGAAAAAATTTTGGATTATGATGACAAATATGTCCCTGCGCTTACAGGTATTGGGATAGCTTACCAGATGCTGGATGATGTGACGCAAGCAGAAAACTACCTGCGTAAGGCGATAGAGCAGCCCTCTCAGGAGGAATTACCAGATGCGTACAACGCATTAGGTTATCTCTATGCAGAGCAGGGCATTAAATTAGATGAAGCAGCAACACTTATTCGTCGTGCACTCAAAAGCGCACCAACATCCGGGGCATATCTTGACAGTTTAGGGCTGGTCTATTTTAAGCAGGGAAAATTGGATGCCGCCATAGAGAATTTGGAGCAGGCAAATCACTACCTACCCGATACACCTGAAATCCTCTTGCATCTCGCTGAGGCATACCTTGAAAAAGGTTTGAAAGAGAAGGCGTTGCAGACTTTAGAGAATGCCATGCAGATTGAACCCGACAACGTCGAACTCCGCCAGAAACTTGACATCATCAAATCCGGCAGATAGTTTATGGCTATCAGTCCTTAGCAGTCAGCGTTCAGTGGAATAGCCATCGCGGTCAGCGATTAGCAAAGTGTTTTGGGTCATCTAAAACCTCTTGCTGATCATGAGCGAAGTGAATGCCCTAATCACTGACGATTAATACGCCAATAGTTATTCCCCGTCAAGGCACCCACTGCCTAAAGGCAGGGGCTTGTGCTTCATAGCAGTTAGCGTTTCCGCGGAAACGTCTTACATCTGCTCCACAGAGGGACCCCGAGCAGCCCTCAAGATGTTTATAGCAGCGTTGATGTCTCTATCGTGGTGCGAACCACATTCAGGACACGTCCACTGCCTATCTGAAAGAGAAAGGTCTTTGTTGTGATGCCCACAATCCGAACAAGGTTTTGTTGTAGGGGCCCATTGTCCAGTTTGAAGGAACTCACGATTATGTTTGAAACACTTAAACTTCAATATCTCAACAAACTGCCCAAAGGAAAGGTCGGAGACTTTGCGTCCCCAGAGACGTTTCATACCTCTAAGGTTGAGTTTCTCAGTAGCAATCGCGTCAAACCTTCGACATAAGTCTGAGGATGCTCGCGTATCTGATACTTATACGTTCTGCAACGTTGTTTCTTTTTTCGTTTCTTTTTCATTGGGTTTCACGTATCACGCTTCTAACCCCTAACAAATGGGAGGCAAGTCAGTTGCTAAGCAGCAACTCTTGTTAGACTTGCCAACGTGATACATATATCATACCACATCTTGATAGAAATGTGAAGAAAAAATAGGAAAATAGGAGCGGGCATTCCTCCCCAAGCTAAAGCATGGGGTCTCCTGCCCGAAGAGTGATGAAAAATATAATAGTGTTTTTCATCCTTATGCTACTGCTGTTAGGGTCGCCTTGTCGAAGTTCGGCATACCTCTGTGGCACACCGCAATTGTCGGACACAAAAATGCCGTTCCGTCCGTTCCCAACAACGGACGGAGACCCGGGTGCGAACACAATGCCACTCGACATGCCCGGCAACCTGACTGCCCCTGCGTTGCCAGCTGCGCCAGCACTCCCGATTGGTACAGAACGGACCTTCTTTGTCCCTGACTTTAGGAGTATGCAACAATACACGGTCTCTGCGGTTTTACAGGGGATCGGCAATTTCTGCTATATCTTTGTTGAGGATGCTGAGTGGAACACACGAGTCACTGTGGAAACAGTAGCATCAATAGTGCATGCTTTTGAGGTTGCTACACCAGCGAATCCGGAGCAAGGAATTTATCCTACATTGACAAGGTTCTTCGGATTCCCACCGGATATTGATGAAAATGGCAGGGTTATTTTGCTGCTACTCAATATTCAAGACGCAAATCATGCCAGTCAATACACGGCAGGATTTTTCAATCCCGCGGATCAAAGTCGGGGTGTACTTAGGACACCAGGGTTCCGTGGGTTTCCAATTCGTAGTAACGAAGCGGACATGTTGTATATTGACACACAACCGCTTAACCCAAATAGTGAAGTCGCTCATAACGTCATTGCGCACGAGTTCCTACATCTCATCCATTGGCGGCACGATCCACACGAAGCAACTTGGGTTGATGAGGGTTGTGCGGGATACGCATCATTTCTCTGTGGCTATTCTGTGATGGAGCATATAGGTGCATTTGAAAAAACGCCTTCTGTTTCGCTTATAGCGTGGCCCGAAAGGGATGCAGACGCGCTACCACACTATGGTGCCGCTTTCCTATGGATGCTCTACCTCCATGAACAGCACGGTGGTACAGGAACCCTGGCTGAAATTGTCCGAAACCGTGGTACATCGCTCACTGGTATTGCCGATGCGCTTGCCTTGGAAGGCATTACACAGAAGGTTTCTGATATCTTTATTCAATGGAAGTTGGCAAACTACCTCTCTGATTATCATGCTGTTAGACTTACGCTTTCACCGCGTCGCTGGCACGATTCCTATCCAAGTGGCGCACAGGACGGAAAACTCAGGAACTTTTCAGCAGATTACATCGGATTTGAGGACGCTGGTGGATTGACACTCGGTTTTTCGAGTAATTCTGGAGTCAACAGTGCTGCGCATGCAATTGAATTTCATAGCACTGGTGATGTCCATGTGCGAGAGATAACGTTGTCTGCGGGTAACTCGGGTTCCGTTGTCGTGCCGAATGCTGTTACAGAAGTACTCTTAGTGCCGAGTTTACAAACAGAGACAATCAACGCTGAGACACATAGCTCTAATTATCAATATAGTGCAGCGCGTGGCGCACATATCACTTTTATCACGGCTGCGCTTCCGAATCCTGTGCATCCTCGGTACTGGGACATCATCGCCCAGCCGAGTGAATCTCTCGTTGGGTTAACCCCAACTGTGACGGTGATGCTCTTTGAGAATAAAGTGGAACGCCTCTATAGGGAAACACAGGCAATGTACCAAATCACACAAGATGTGCAGGGCAGTCACCTATACCGACTCTCATTTCTTCTTGAACCGGAGATAGCACCAGAATCTGTTATATATCAGATTTCACTTGATTCTCGAATTGTTGACACAGGATCGTTAACCGAGTAATATAATATATGCACGACGGATTAGCATCAAGCTGCAGTAAATAACAGCGTTACTATTTTTTCTTCACTACTTACGCATCCTCCATTGCTGACGAGGTTTGAAGCCTTGCCAGCGGCGTGTGGTTGTTGTTCATAGGAAAATCGCGTAAGTCTTATGCTTGATGACTTTTTTGGAATTGATCTGCAGCTCGGTTTTCATTGTTAGTAAAAAGGAAATTATGTTTTCACGTTCTTCTCTTTGAAAAGGGGGAAAAGATGCAAGCTACACTCTATGCAGGAACTATTGGACAAAGCGTTTGGCACAGTACGGATAACGGAGATACATGGCGCAGAATTAGTAACGGGCTCTTCCCGGAGGCTGATGTTCGCGCTATAGCTGTCAACCCAAGTGACTCAGACACCCTCTATGCGGGTACCGAAAACGGTATCTTCCGAACAAACAATGCTGCTGAATCGTGGCATCACCTTCCAAGTCCTATGGATGGACGGGAAGTTTGGTCAATAGCGATCGATTCAAGGACACCAGAAACGCTTTATGCTGGCACGTGTCCTTCCGCACTTTTCAAATCTACTGATGGTGGCGATAATTGGAAACAACTTGATGTTGACTTGGCGGAAGAATGTGAAGGTATCCCGATTGTACCACGCGTTACGACCTTTGTGATTGATCCCGAAGATTCACAAACACTCTATGCTGGGGTCGAAATTGATGGGATGCGTCTCAGCAATGATGGCGGTGAAACATGGACAGAGCGCAGCGAAGGACTCAGTAGTTTGGACATTCACGGGCTTTGTGTCGTCCCCGGTTCACCGAAAACGATCATCGCAGCGACGAACAACGATGTTTGTGTCACGACAGACATGGGCAAACAGTGGACACCCTTAAATGTCAAAGCACATTACCCGTGGCCTTACTGTCGTGCCGCGTTCTTTCTCAACGGCGATTCAGGCAGGGTGTTCATCGGTGCTGGCAATGGTCCCCCGGGCGACCAAGGTGGTATCTTTTCAACCCGTGATGCCGGGCAAACATGGGATCGCGCGGATATCGGCAGAACTGCGAACAGCACAATCTGGACATTTGCCCATAATCCGAAAATCAACGACCTGCTAATCGCTTGTAGTGTAAGCGGTCAACTCTATCGCAGCACAGATACTGGCGATTCATGGACTAAACTCTCACACGAATTTGGGGAAGTTCGAGCATTGGCTGTCGGATAAGGCTTGACTAATTTCGGCAATTTGTGGTATGCTGTTGGTAATTCAGTTTCCGATATGCGGGGGCGTGTTTCATATATCTCACCTACAGTTAAACGAGATTACAAACCCGCGTGTGGGAAGCCTAAGCCTTTTGGTCGAAGACCGAGCTATTTATTTCCTCGCGAAGCGAGAGAAAGACTTTTTTAGAGTATGTAAATTAGCACAAATTTTCGGTTTCTCAATCCGGGAAATTTGGCTTTCAAGTTATGCCCAAAATTATAGGAGGCACACTTCAGTGATACGTTTCTTGACAATTCTGTTTATACCGCTTCTCTGTGTTGCAATGGTAGGTTGCATGCCCGAGCCTAACATTACCACCCCACCACCGATAAGCGAAGCGAAGCGCATTGTAATTACCCCACTCTACGCTGAGGCAGGCGCGGCAGAAGAGGTAAGCAGGTTAGGTGGAAGAATCAGCGTGAACCTTGCCACCCGACTCGAGATCATATTCAAAAATGCAGAGTGGGTTTATGACCGTTCGAGCAAACTTAAGCCTATTGACGACAAACTCACAGAATTGGGGTTAACATTGGCGCAAGTTTATGAAGACCCTGCTTTGGCAGCGAAACTCGGACAAGCACTTGAGGCGGATATGGTTATCGTCGGGATGGTTGAAAAACCGAGTCTAACTCGGCGCGACTTTGACCAACATCTGATGAAACAAGGTAGACAAGGCGGTATTTCTGGTACATCCACTTATATTCGTACCCGGCTGACTGCGATTGGTCGTACCCAAGTTAAAGTCGTTGATACAAATTCCAGTGAGATTATTTTTAGTAACCGCATCCGGTCATACCTCAAGTACTGGTACGCCTATCAGACCCAGATGAGCGAACAGCAAATCTATAAGACTGAGGAGGAGAGATATGCCGATTTGGGGAAATATCTCCCGCTCAGGATCGCTTATAGCCTCCATCCAACTGGATTAAAATTGGAACCCGAAGAGCAGATTCTGCTTAAACCAGATATCGAACTAAAAGGGACTGGTGGTATCGTCGAATTTAATTGAGGCGTATCGGCGCGGTCTGTAACCAAACGAATTATGTCGATATAATAGGCGCGGGAGCAACCGCGCCTATTTTACTGAAGGTGAGAAATTGACGAAGTAATTTTCGAGTTGATCCGTGTATGCTTCACCGTACTTCAGAAGATCCTGGGAGACATCGTACAATTCGGAGGGCGTGAGCTCTTGATAAGGGTTGATGATGTTTTCATAGTAACTTAGGGCTTTGATGAAAAAATCCAGTGTCTTTTTGTCAATCGCGTTGTCTTGATGGAGTGTCAAAAAACTGTGATGTTTTTGTTGCGGTGGTGTTTGCCCCTTAAATTCAATGATAACATTGTTGATATCCACGGCGCGTTGGATAATCATGAGGAAGCAGCTTTTAACGTAGGAATGTGTGATTCTGTCCCCATCAACATACGCTTCTTGACTTTCAGGCAGCCCGTTCTGTAATTGCTCAAAGCATTCGTTTATGGATTCCAACTTCGCTTTCACAGGGTTGAATCGACGAGATGCCGACTTTTTCGGCGTATTTGTGTTTTTTTTTGCCATCTTACGTGCCTCTCTTCGGTTAAATTTAGTCTTTTTGTATGCTATCCTATTCATTTAGACGTTAATAAGCCTAAAAAGTTGTAATCCCTTTCTTTTTTACAATAGAGATTGTTATAGCGAAATCAATAATTAGCGGTGCACCAAGTTGCTGGGTAAGGACAGCGAGGCACGGGGACCTCGCTGAACATGGGGCGTATCCGTCCAGTCATGTCACTTAAATTTATCATGATTCAGAAAGCGAGGTAAATGGTGAAAGCAATTATCAGAACAGGCGATGGGGGACCAGAGGTACTCCAATTAGGCGAAGCACCGTCGCCGCAACCGACTGAAACACAACTTGTGGTGGATGTTCATGCCACTGCTTTAAATCGAGCCGACACGCTTCAGCGGCGCGGCGGATATCCACCACCGCCGGGTGAATCCGAGATACTCGGCTTAGAAATTGCTGGCACCGTTTCAGCAATGGGAAGTGCTGTAGAGGGTGTAACCAAAGGCGATCGCGTTTTTGGACTCGTCGGTGGTGGCGGTTACGCTGAGCAAGCTGTTATCGATTACCGTATGGCAATGCCGATACCTGACAAGTGGAGTTTTGAGCAAGCTGCTGCAGTTCCTGAAGTGTTTTTTACCGCAAACGAAAATATCTTCACTTTAGGTGAATTATCGGCTGGCGAGACAATTCTAATTCATGCTGGCGGAAGTGGTGTCGGCAGTGCTGGTGTCCAAATATCCCATCATGCAGGTGCTAACGTTTTTGTCACTGCGGGAACGCCGGAAAAGATTGAGAAATGCAATGCACTCGGAGCAGTAGAGGGAATCAACTACAAAACTGCTGACTTCGTCGCGGAAATTGCGCGTTTAACAGATGGACAAGGTGTGGATGTCGTCTTAGATTTTATTGGTGCTCCCTATCTTGAGCGGAATCTTTCTATACTTAAAACAAAAGGTAGGCTGTTGCAAGTTGGATTGATCGGTGGTTCAACCACGGAAATTAATCTTGGTACAGTAATGCGCAATCGACTCAAGATCATCGGTTCAGTCATGCGACCACAATCTATTGCGGAAAAAATCGCTATCACACAGCGTTTTGTTGAGCGATGGTTACCAGAATTAAAACGTGGTGCCCTTCAACCTGTAATTGACACCGTTTTTCCGTTAGCAGAAGCGCGACAAGCGCATGAATATATGGAAGCAAATCGCAATTTCGGTAAGATTCTTTTGAAAGTCAAATGACCGAAGTTGTCCCTTTTGTTTGTCGCATAGACTGTTAGTCTGTATGTGTGCGTCCGCAACTCTCACTGCGAGGCGAGTTTACGGTACAAAAACGCAGAAAACCGCATCGTTGAAATCTTGTCCGTAGCAACTTGCGCTCAGATAGAAAAAAGTGAAGAAATTACCTCTCACAAAACACATATAAGGTAATAGACAACATTTTCGTTAGCAAGGTTCCGATTCGCTTTTCAAATTTGAACTGACAACCCTAAAAAATGCAATTATATTTAAAAAACACAAAAGAGAAGAACAAACCCGGGTGTATCAGAGTACGGCTCGGGGTCATGCTATGCATCCCCATCCTTTTCTTTTTCCTCTGGTCTTCCAGCGCGTCTGCGCGTGTTACACAATCTACGTCAGCCGAAGGCATCACGCTTCAGTTCACCTTACCTGAACTCACTGTCTCTGAAACAGTCCGAGACAATGTCCGCTATCACGAGGCACATTACGCCGACTGTCACTTCACTGCTGAACCCGGCAATCCCAAAGTTCCAGTTACACGGTTAATGCTGGGTATACCCGCGACGGCTACAATTGAAGCGGTTGATGTTTCAGCTGCGCCTACCGAGTCCCGCCCTGGTGTACGTCTTTTGCCGGTTTCAGTTACCAGTTACCAGTTACAAGAGGGCTCTTCTCTGACCACTGGAAGCGAAGCGAACTGGCCACTGGTAACTTCTTCATCGCAACGTTGGGTGGAAAGTGGAAGCGCGTATCAGTCGAATACCGGTGACCCTTCATACCCTGGATTACCGCTTGCCCGTATTATACGGGAGGGCTATATCCGCAGCCAACGTATCATCGCATTGGCGTTATACCCTGTGCAGTATTCCCCAAAAACCCGACAACTGCGTCTGTATTCACGTTTCACAGTGAGCATCCGTTTTTCTTATGGTAGCCATCAGCTATCAGCCGTCAACCGTCAGATAGAGAGCGTAACTTCATCAGAAACCTCTTTGCTGAGAGTTCTCACTGCGAAGCAAGCGCGATTGCCGACAGCCATTCCCGCCGAATCAGAGGCTTTTGAACGCGCCTTGTCGCATCAACTCCTCAATGCTGAGCAAGCTGCTCATTTTCGGGCACCCCAACCACAGGTGCCTGCAGCACCGACGCTTGTTTCTAACAACGGTAATCGAAACCCACGCTACAAATTGTTCGTCGGAGAGACCGGTATCTATGCCGTGACAGCAGAATCCCTCGCGCGCGACTGGGGGGTGGAACTCATCGGTACAAACCCAGCAAGGTTTCGCATAACGCAAGGGAACAGAGATATTCCGATCTACATCACCGGGGTAGAAGACGGAAAGTTTGATCCGGGCGATACTATCTTTTTTCTTGGAAATAAGCCGAGAAATCCGTACAGCCGTTGGAACATTTATTGGCTGGCACTTGACGGTAGCCGTGTCCGGACGCGGGTGCCGCAGCTGGCAGCCAGTCCAACGGACCCAACGGCAACGCAAATTCCTACTTTCCGTTCTAAGGTGAATTTTGAAGAGGATTACCTAACAAATAATCTTGAATTTGTCTATAACGATGATAAACACAAGTGGTTTGAGGAAAATGATTTCTGGTACTGGGATGGCATCAAAAATGGGGGTGATGCCGCCGAGATGCGCCTTGAATTTCCGTTGTATGATGTCGCAAAAAGTTTCGATCCATCACATATCTCTGTTGAATTGCAGGGCGGCACACCCGTCCCACATCAGATTTTAGTCTCTGTTAACGGGGTCCGCATTGAAGTCGCGGAATGGAATCAGCAAGATACGCTCACTGTTGACAGGTTCTTACGAACTTGGAATATACTCAAGGACGACACGAAAGGCGAGCTGAACGTCTTATCTCTCGCGCGTGTTGATGATAATGTTGACGAAGATACCACTCGATATCCGTATCATGTCTATCTCAATCGTTTTTCTGTCGAGTATACCCGCCTCTTCCGCGCTGTTGCAGATGAACTCTGGTTCAGATCACCTACCGAAGATGATACTTCGCGCACGCAACTGCCAGGCGGGCGTAAACTCCAGTACAAAATTGAGGCGTTCCGAGACCCGGGTATTCATATATTTGAAACAGATGGTACGTACCTCACGGCTCGGCTGCGCGGTTTTGCTATAGAGACGGATGTAACACGTACAGGCATGTATAACGCTCTGTTTCAGGTACCTGATACCCGTAAAACCCAATTTATCGCAGTCTCTGATACGGCGTTACGGCAGCCCGAGCGTATTGAAATCGTCGAACCTACAGACTTAGCGACTGCAACACACGGGGCAGATTATGTGGTCATAACACATCGCAAATTCCTTGCTGCGGCAGAGAGGTTAGCCGGATGGCGTGAAACATCCGGAGGTGGCGGACACCGAACCAAAGTTGTAACAACTGACGATATTTACAACACTTACGGGGACGGTGGCGTCAACCCGAAAGCAATCAAAGATTTTCTGACGCATGCGTATCAATCTTGGACACCACCGGCACCAACTTACGTTGTCCTCCTCGGCGACGGCACCTATGATTTTCGTGGTATTGACACAGAAATTCACACGGAACCCCCAGAGCTTGATGGTTACATTCCAACACACTACATCCGAACAGATTCCTTCGGACGAACCGCGTCAGATCACTGGTATGTTACGATCTCCGGACACGATGAATTTACCGATATGTATATCGGCAGACTCAGTGCCGAGACCGTCAGCCAAGCCGATGCAATTGTTAATAAAATTTTGGATTATGAACAATCCCCTCTGAATGGGGACTGGCGGCGGAAGATTATTTCTGTTGCTGACGACGAAGTCAGCAATTCTGGAGATTTTATTTTTAGGAAAAGTCTCAATGAGATCGCGAAAGACCATACGCGCTTAGGCTACGAAACCATTGAGATTTTCCTTGAAGATATTACTGACGAGGTTGAGGCAAAGCCTGAGGATTACCCCGATGTCTTCCCGCAGCGTGTCGCAAAAGATAGAATAATAGAAGCACTCGGGGAGGGTGCTGTCATAGCGCAATATGCCGGACACGGCGGAAACACTGTCTGGGCACACGAAATCATTTTTGACAATGTATCTGTTGATCAGGTAGAGGAAACTGGCAAGATTCCTTTCATGTTAGTCCTGAGTTGTTACAACGGTTATTTTGATAAACCGGGTGAACCGAGCATGGCAGAGAAGTTGTTACGCAAAGAGAGAGGCGGGATCATCGGCATGTTGAGTGCGACACGCCTCACTTACGGCAGCGGCAACGATGCCCTGAATCGTATCATCTTTGATATGATTTTTAAACGGAATGTACGACAACTCGGTCCATTGAGTTTTGACTCAAAGGTCGAACTTTTGATGACGGAAGGCACAGGGCAGATTGATGTGATGATGGAATACACACTTTTCGGGGATCCTGCCTTACAAATTGCTATTGCGAATGGTGAGATTCGTCCTGCTATTGAAACAAAGACTGTTGCCCCCGGAGATACGCTCCGAATAGCACCCGGGTACATTCAGACTGCCACTTACGATGCATCGCGTCGAACAAAACGGTTTGTTCGGGACACCGATTTTGACGGAACACTGACTGTCAAAGCACTATTTCCAGGTAAGACTGCTGTCTCTCAAGGTGTCGCTGGTCCCGTTGAATACTACACCGGTGATGTGTCTTTGACAAAAACGCTTACTGTGAGTCGCGGTGCTTATCCGGCTGTGACTTTCACCGTTCCACGAAATATCGCCAGCGGAGATGCACATGTTGAGTACTATGCACAAAGCGACGCGAAGAAACACCCAAGCAAAAACACTGTCGCAGTCGGTGGCGACGGTTTTACAGTTAATGTTCCAAAGATTCTTGATATCCATCCAGAATTAATCGGCGACGACAAGTTTCGTATCTCTGTTCAGGTTTCCGATGAAAATGAACAATCGCTCTTAGTGGTCTTGGAGTGGCGTAATTTAGCGGCTCGTCAGTGGGAAATAGTAGAGCTCATTCCGAGGGAGGCACCCGTTACTGCAGAAAAAACAAGCGGGGGCGCGTGGTGGACAACGCCTGAACCGCTAAATGCACCGACGGACGGCTCCGTCGTCCGATACGAAATTCGGGTTACAGATTCAGATGGTAATATAACCGTAAGCGACAGACTTGAGTATTATCCTTACGTCTATCCGAATCTCTCCGTTGTGCAGGTAGGGCGAGAGGATGTTATTGGGTACGGCTACAACTCCGAAAGGAAGCAGTGGTATCTGTCGGCGGATGTGCAGATAGAGGGACCAGAGGTACAGAACCCTATAGAGGTCGTTTTTTTTAGCGGTAATCCGGATGTTGACGACGATATGCTTGTTGATGGCGATGCCAGATCGCTCGGAACTGCTCGGATTAGACCTGAAGACTGGATACAGCGCACACCGTTAGTCGGGGCGAAGTCCCCTCGTCCGAACGGATTGGGCAACCCAACCCCTACGGAAACTTCAAAGAAGGATGTCTATGAGCCAGATCCACTGAATACTTTGCCGATCGCAACTGCAACTTTAAATCTGACAGATCAATTGCCGCTTGGCACACACGATATATTTGCCTATGTCGATGCGACAAGAACTGAAGCCGACCAGCCCGGTGAGGTACTTGAAAACGACGAAAAAGATAATATCGCTTACCGGCGGATCTCTGTTAATATGGGGGTGGTCGGCACTGCAGCGGGTCAAATTATCAGTTTGGATAGAAACTGTGTTGTCACTGCACCGCCCGATGTACTTCGGGACACGGAAACTGTGCTTTCAATTCGTCCTTTGGATAAACAGAGGTTCGCTGCTATAGGAACAGGGACATCTGACGCGAAGAAACACCCAAGCAAAGAAACTATAAATCAGATTACCGACGTGTCTAAGCGGGCACCGCTGCCTGGGAAAGTCACGTATGGTTACGAATTGGCAATCAGCAATCAACAATCAACCGTTGATGGTTTCCGACAGGAGGCAGACTTTCTCCTTGCTTCTCCAGTGGCAATTGACTTAAGCTTTGATTTTGGGACTCTCAGTACCCAACTCGCCGAAGAATTGTTAGGGAGTTCGGAGGAGGTAACCGAGGGATTAGGGGTCGCCTCCACGATTGATACCGCAGTTATCGCTCGCGTACGTGAGATGGGGGTCTATATGTTTAGTTCCGTGCTTGGAAACTGGGTGAGACTCCCCTCTCAGCAGCTGACCGATGCTTCAGGCGCGCTACAAAAACGCCTGCATGTGGCAAACATGAGTAAGGAAAATGTTGGCATAACTCGGCTCAATGATGTCCGTATTCAACCGGAAGGCACACGGACCGGCAAATATGTCCTCTTCTTTACTGGACCTCGAACCTACCGACTTCTACTCGCGCCTTTCACAGAGGACTCACAGAATCTTGGAGCGTTGGAAGTTATTTCGCCAGCAGAGCAGCTTGTCAGTTTTAGTGTAGACTTTCCGAACTGGAAACACGGCTTATCCCTTAACATGGAACAGGACTTTGAGCAACCTTTTAGGTTTGGCGATATCTGGGCATTCAATATTACCGCGCTCAACCAACCCTTGGAAGGGGCAACGAACGCTGAAGACCCCTCGCAACAAGAATTACGTTGGTATGCATCCGGGTTCAGAGACACCAATCACGGCAGCGGGACCATTAACTACATTGAACTTCCACCGGATACGGCTATGCCTGAAGATCGGTGGTTTGTCCTCTTTCTGACAGATACCGAGTTTCAAATTGAAGGTGAGAAAACCGGGATCTTGCGCTCCCAATCCGAGGGTATACCCCTCCGAGGGACAGCCGGGCAGCCGTTTGTCTACGAACCTTACGGTTTACGTTTTCAACTTACACAAGGGGAACGTCCTTTCACGCCTGGTGATAGATTTAGTTTTGAAACCCGACCCATTGGTATCATTCGGGCGACAACCGACAGACTGGGACCGGTCACACTCGTGTACAGCGACGACACTGTGCCACCAGATATCCAACTCACTATTGGGAACCAGCAGCACTTCGTGCCGGGTGATGCAACAGACCCCGAACCTCTTATTGGTGCGACGTTAACCGACCCAAGTGGGCTTGATTATCTGACACGACCCTTGCTGTTAGAGTTGGGGAGAGTATCAGGAGAGTTTGAACGTATTCTACCAGAAGCCTATCAATTGACGTATCATCCGGGTTCCAATCAACTTGTTTTGACATATCCGTCTCCAGAACTTGAGCCACGCGAGTACGAACTTCGCTTGACAGCGAGCGATGTACACGGGAATACTGACACGAAACGCATCACATTTCGGGTTCATGACGACTTGCAGCTGCTATCGTTTCTGAATTATCCAAACCCATTTCCGCGCAAAACTACGATCACGTGTGAACTAACGGCACCTGCTGACTCGATTGATGTGAAAATCTATACATTGAGTGGAAGATTAATTCGGGAACTCTCTATACCAGCGACACCGGGGTTCTTGATGGTGGAATGGGATGGTAGGGATGCAGATGGGGTTGAAGTCGCAAATGGTGTTTACTACGCCAAACTCAAAATCCAACGTGAAGGTGAAAAAGACATTACCGAGATACTCAAAATGATGAAACTCCGTTGATAGTTTTCAACCGATAACCCAAAACAATGAAACATAAATCAATGTTTAAAAGTGTGCTGAAGTCCATAAAGTGTGCTAAAGTTATTCAAAATCCCCTCCCTCACTTCCGGACTTTAGAACACTTTAGAGACACTTGCAAACTTTTTGTTCTATCTATAATTGCGTTCTGTGTAGTAACTATTCCATCTGCGGATGCGAAGTATACCGCGGACTTCCTAACGCTTGGTGTCGGTGCTCGCGCACTTGCTATGGGTGGTGCGGGGACTGCACTGAGTGACAATGCCTACGCGGCTTATTGGAATCCTGCTGGATTGGGATACCTCACCCGATACGAAGTTAGTTTCATGCATTCCACACTCAATGGAGAGGACGCGTATGACTTTGTGAGTTATGTCCATCCGATTAAAAAACGAGGTGCGATCGGTATAAGTTGGCTACGCGTTGGCGTTGACGATATTCCTATTACCAGTCTACCGGTAGTCACGCGTCCTGTCGGACCCACGAACCGTCCAAAAGTAATTGGGACTTTCAATAGTACGGATAACGCCTTCCTCCTTGCATCTGGTTGGATGCTCCCTTCTTTTCACGGTATTGATCTCCGTCTCGGTAGCACACTCAAGCTGCTCTACATGAGCGGATATCGGACAACAAACGCCATCGGTGGCGGTGCAGACATCGGTTTCGTTGCGATGACAAATCCAGAAAAATCGCATCGTCTGACGCTCGGACTGCAAGCCAGCGATGTTTTTCGGACAAAAATCTATTGGAACACACCGCCGCCATCAGCAGACCTGACATCCCACACCGAGACGATACCACCGCATCTGAAAATCGGCATTGCAACGACACACACACTTGCCATTTTCCATAGCACCCTTATCTTAGCTTTGGATACCTATATCAAGGATGGCGTTGAGTTGCATGGCGGTGCTGAATGGACACTCTTTGATCTACTTTCGTTGCGTATTGGCTTTGATGAGCGTAAAGGAATTGAACGCACTCGACGTTTGACGGCAGGCGTTGGGTTGAACCTCCGGTTCGTCACCGGGGCAGGCGCGGGGTTAGACTACGCATTTGCAAACCATCCGGCATTAGGGGGCAGCCACCGCATGTCTCTCAGGATTAGGTTTTAGAGGGGTAATCGTAAATCCGGTAGGTGCGGTTTCATGAAGTTAAAGAAAATAAATCGGTAATTCTATATTTTCTCCAGGCCCGGTAGGTTCGGTTTTGCGGTGTACACACCCAAATGCGACCTGCATTCCTAACCTAACCGAACTTCCCCAAAAATTACCGAATTAATAAATTAATCTTCAATCAACCGCACCAGATCATAGCCACAAACCGTGTATACGCCAAAACCCTCTTGAACCCCGTAGGGGTGGTATCTGTGTAGCAACGTGAAGACCAAAGAATCCAAGCCCCGTAGGGGCGGCATCTGACAACCGATAACTATTTTCTTGTTATTCCTCCATTGCAGATGAGCCCTTGATGGCTTCCTCCCAATCCCACAAAAGAATAGTTCCGTCTTGTCCAGTACTAACGAGCGTCTTTGCATCGGGTGAGAATACTAACGTCTCCACTGTTGCGGTATGCCCATTGAGTGTGGTAATTTTTTCCCCTGTTGTCATATCCAATAATTCAATTCCACCGTTTCTAAGTCCTGCAAGGAGAACAGTATCATCAGGTGAGAACGCTAACGACTTGGTGCCGCGTGGAACATCTTTAACGCGAGGCTGCTTACTGCTACCCAATAAACGGATTTTTTGTTGACTTCCGACAGCGAGTAATGCCCCATTTGGAGAGAACGCCAACGCTGTAATCGGATCTTCATAACTCACGGTAAAATCGGCAGGCAGCTCCTGTCCAGCAAGGAAGGGTGCTAACTCAACACCCGTTTCTGGATCCCACATCTGAACCTTTCCGCCCATGGTTCCACTAACAAGTTTTTTGCCATCTGGTGAGAACATCAGAACCGTGACTTCGTTTAGCAGTTGAGCCACCATGTGCTGCTCGACCATCGCGTCATTATTGTTTTGTTCTAAGAATCGGATAGTAAGAACATCCCTCGTTTCTGTCTGCCATACATGAATCCCACCCGAACCGTGGAAGGCTACCACTTTTCCGTCAGGCGAAAAAGCCATACCTACTTCTTGATTCATTCCGCCAACTGTCTTTGTTAGGGTTGCTAATTCACGTCCCGTACGAACATCTGTCAGACGGACCAGATGATCTGGCTCCTGCGTGGTGACAAGCTTACTGGGACCTATGTTGAGGAATGTGGCGGATTTTGCACCGGTGCTAACGAGTTTCGTTCCATGCGGTGAAAACGCTGAAGTCATTAAGAAATGCCGAGGTCCTATCGTTTGAACCGCGGTTTTTTGCGATGTCTTTAGGTCCCACAAAGTAATTACGCCGTTAAAGTCAACGCTGGCGAGCATAGAATTGTCTTCAAGGAAGGAGACTGCTTTCACCCACTCCATGTGTTCTGTGAGACGAATCGGTAACAATGTTTTGGTGGTTGTGTCCCAAAATTGGATTGTACCATCTGTACTTCCGCTTGCGAGGGTACGTCCGTCTGGCGAAAATGTGAGTGCTGCAATACCGCTAATATGCTCATCGAACGTTGCGAGGTGCGCGCCGGTCGCAGCATCCCACAACTGCACGGTCTTATCGGTGCTCCCACTTGCGAGCATTTTCCCATCCGGTGAGAATGCTAAAGCGTTTGTCGAACCTGTATGTTTTCGGAGGGTAACCAATTCGTCGTTGGTGAAAGTATCCCATAATCGCACCGTTTTATCCTTACTTCCACTGGCGAGTTTTGTTCCATCGGGTGAAAATGCTAAGGCTAACACGGAGTTAGGGGTACCGTCTGAAAACTGCCACCGAATCTCTCCTGCTGGCGGGATCTCCTCATCTGCTGCGGGGGGTAACCGTTCCTGGATTCCGCCTGTATGTCCACTGAGGGTAGAGAATTTTTCACCGGTCATTGTGCTTCCCAGTTCGATCTTTCCGTCCTGCCTACCGACCGCAAATTTATCCGCTGTGAGGGCGTAAGATTGAGACGAATTTGCTCTCTTTACCATTTCTTTGATTTTCTTCACATTTGCCTCACCTGTTTCAATATCTAACTTGTCAATGGTGTTTGTCCAGTTCCCCAAACTGACAACTGTTTTGCTATCCTCAGAGAAATGCAGTGCCGCGGCAGGAAGTAGTTTCTCAATATGGGACATTTTCTGACCAGTAACTATCTCCCACAACTGAAGTCCGGGGCGGCTCCCGCTACTTGCGATGAATTGCCCATCCGGTGAAAAAACAATGGACTCACACATGCCTGGGAACATATTAATTTCTTTTCCTGTTTCTGCATCGTAAAGCCACACACCGATGTTACTTCCGACAGCAATTTGTGTACCATCGGGTGAGAATTGAAGCGCGTTGATACCGCCTTTTCCGAGGCGCGCTTTCGCCGCTTTGGGGAGTTCCCATTTTGTGTAATCATCAACAAATTCGTCAGCGTGTGCTTCTTTGACGAATGCTTGGGTATCCTTAAATGGTTGTCCAGATTTGCTGCTTTTGTTGGGTGTGTTGGTGCTTCCGATCTGCGTCCGTATATCGGGTTTTGATGCAATATTCAGCACGATGGGTGTCTCAATCAGTTCAACCGTCATCTCCGATGCGGCATCAAGGCTATAGGGTTGTTGAAAACGGATTGCGTGTTGTTGATTTCCAATACCTAACATTAGTAACACCACTGCTACTGTAGAAGCGGCGATTGTCCACGGTGCGAAAGGCTTGCTACTGGACGGTGTAGCGGGTTTAATACGGGCGACCTCTCGCATAATATTCTCTGTGAGATTCGGGGTGATTTTGAAGTTATCCAAAGCCGCTCTGATCATCGGTTCTTCTCTCTTTAGACGCTGCTGTGCCCGACGGAGACGACTCTTAATTGTATTTGCGGATACCCCTAAAAACGCGCTAATCTCTGTGCACGACATTTCTCCGAAGTAGTGGAGCGTGATGACAGTGCGTTCACTCTCTTGGAGTCTCGCGAGCAACTTTTTGACGACATCGCGCTGTGCTTCTGCGGTTGTGCGCTCGTTTTCCGCAGCGACGTATCCCGAATATGTACCTGTTTGTACGTGCGCGTTGTCTGTCTCCTCAAGCTCCTCAAGTGGCTGCGTCCACACCCGCTTTTTTCGGAGCCAAGAGCTACAGCGATTCGCGGCGATGACATAAAGCCAACTGTCAAAACGCTGCGGTTCCTTGAGTGTTGCAAGTTTCTTGTATGCTTTCAGGAACGTGTCCTGTGTAATCTCCTCTGCGGTGTGGAAATCCCCGATTTTCCGCCACGCCAACGCGTGCACCTGTTTCTGGTATTTTCTCACAAGCACAGAGAAGGCATCATCGTCGCCTTCAAGGACGCGTTGAATGAGTTCAGCATCGTCATTTTTCATGCGTCGCCTCCAAAAAAGAGTAGTTTCATCATTCTGTTTTCAAATCTGGTGACGCTACTTAGGCGTAAAACGGGTGCATAATTCTGCAGGAAATGGGCGTGTGTTTGGGTAGTGAGTTAAGATTTTATAGTGAAATGAAAATTTAGAACTTACGCAATACCGCTGATATTCGGTTACGGCTTTTGCATAACAAGGTCGCTATAGGAGACAGCAACTGGGTCAGCAGTGCCTAAATGAAGTATCCTTTTAACGTACTGGTGTTCATTTGCTGCTTCGACTTCTGTTTGTCCCTGAAACACCGTTTCCAATTCGATAAACTGTCCTAAATTGGCAACTGTATCGAGATGGATACGGGTATTTTTGAACATCCAGACCTCTCGCTGTTTTTGGACAATCGTTTCAACTCCCAAGGCAACGGTTAGCAGCGTTTTGAGGGTTGACGGGTCGCTAACCTTGCTGAGTTGGTACTGACTATAACGAGATTCGCTTTGATTCGGACGCTCATAGTAGATAAGCCACGCTTCATCTGTTTCATCTTGCGAGGGCACGCGATGGCGTGCCTCGCTAATCTCACGCAATTTAAGACGCGGTTTACAGGTTTCTAATATCGCAGCGTCTTTTACCTGCGTCACATAAAAATAGGTATCAATTTGATAGACGGTTTCACAGTGTGTCGCCTCTAAATCAGCCAACCTCGGATAGAGGGTTTCAAGCGACGGACAGTGTGCTTTGAATTCTAAGTTTGTTGCCATTTTGGTGTAGTTTCCGAGTATCGAAAACTTGCTCTAAATTTAAGCAATATGAACTGACGACCCCGGTTCATAATCATAAACACAAGAACGATTGCAAGGTTCGTTATCTTTAAGTAATGCACAAACTGGGTGCCGTAGTTGTAACGCGCTTCGTAGACATGTACGCAACTGCTCAGGATCGAAGTCTTCACCCCAGATGTAACTATAGCCGCCGCCTTCCATTGTTGCGCGTGCGCGTGCTTCGCTCGTGACAAGGACAATGATTTTGATGTGCTTCTTATCCCGACGTACATCGTTAAAAATCCGCCAATATCCGCGCGAAGTCCAATCGAAAATCACCAAGCGATACCGCGCGAGTTGTAGAAAACGGGGCGCATCTTCAGCACTAACGACATCGTATCGGTAGCCTTCACCGCGGAGCACATCTTCCACCCTACGCCGGACATTCGCGTGATAACTAATAAATAGCACATCCCCTTGGACTTGTGAAATGCCACGGTTTCTTTGAATATCAAGCGGTCCAAGTGCTGTCTCAACTTTGCGCTGAAGTTGGTAACGGGCAACATGTGCTTGACGTTCTACCTGTTTCAGTCGCTGTTGTAAGATGGGGTGGGTGTCGGCGCGTTTTTTCATTCAATTTCCGCGAAATCTTCATCGGATTGGAAATCATCAACACAGGACCGGTTACAACGCTCGCCGTTTGTTAACAACCAACAGGCGCGATGCTTTAATTTAAGAGCACTTATTATACAGGTACGTAACTGCTCTGGATCAAAACCCCGCCCTAACAGGTAGCTGTAGCTGCCAGCTCTCATGACCTGTCTTCCTTCGTCGTTATTACGAACAATCGAGACAATTTTGATATGCGGCTGATACCGCCTGACATATTCAAAGAGTCTCCCTCGCGAGCGGCGGGTGTAGTCGGCAATTATCATCTGATATTTGCGCATTTTTAACATACCGATGGCTTCCGAGCTTCGCTCTGGAAAATCACACCCATAGCCTTCGGATCGGATGAGGTTCCTGACTTTGTTATGTAAATAGTCATCACGTGAAACGAGCATCACATCGCCTTGCAATTCAGAGACACCGAAGTCCTCTTGAATGTCAAGCGGGATACGTGCTTCGCGAGTTCGCCAATCCAAAGTTCGGCGTGCCCGTCGAACCCGCTCATTGACCTGATCAAGCCGCTCTTCTAAATCTGGGAGTGGCTTAAAAAACTTTTTCATTTGTTTTTCCTACAAACTTTAGGGTACTAAAAGATGCTAACCGGAGAATGTTACGCTATTCTACCGTATATGCATAACATATATCAACCGATTTTTGTTGATAAAAACCGAGAAATTCTATAAAATTCCCAATATCAGAAGAATAGCTATCAGCCGTCAGCAAAGAGCGGTTCTGGTTAAACTAAATGCTTCTTTATCGATAGCCATTCTTCTGACAACCGACAGCTGATGGTTTCCGATAGCCATTCCTCTGATAACTGACGACTCTAAAAAAGGATAGAACAATGTCTGCATCGCAACTCCCACTCCCGCAACACTTTGATGTTAATCAGGTAGACAAGGTCTGGCGAATCCCGTATCAAGAACGTCAACGTGAGGGACTCGCGTGGGCAGACCAGTATTCAATATCCGCAGCATCCGAAGACAATTTTCGGACCTGCCTACTCCTTGTCGATGTCCAAAATACATTCTGTATCCCCGGTTTTGAACTATTTGTTGGTGGTAGGTCAGGAAGTGGTGCTGTAGAAGACAATGTGCGTTTGTGTCAGTTCATCTATCACAATCTGCCGCATATCACCAAAATCGCTTGCACACTCGATACGCATACGGCGATGCAGATATTCCATGAAGTCTTCTGGATTAACGATGCCGGTGAGCATCCGTTACCACTGCAGACACTGATTACGCCAGAAGATATAGAGACAGGCAGATGGCGCGTCAATCCTGCTGTTGTTGGCAGTCTAAATTTACCGAATCAGGTTCCAGAATCGAATCCATACGCATGGCTCAAGGCGTACGGCGAACATTACGTCAAAACGCTTACTGCAGATGGCAAATATCCGCTGGCGATATGGCCCTACCATGCGATGCTCGGTGGGATCGGGCATGCCGTTGTCTCTGCTGTCGATGAAGCCTGCTTTTTCCATACCATCGCCCGTAAGACCCAGATCCATTACGAAATTAAAGGACAGAACCCGTTGACTGAAAACTATTCCGTCTTACGTCCGGAGGTACTTAACGATGCGGACGGTAGACCAATCGCAGAAAAAAATAGTCCATTCCTCCAAACACTTTTTGAATACGATCGAGTGATTATTGCGGGGCAAGCGAAAAGCCACTGTGTCGCCTGGACTGTCAGCGATCTGCTCACAGAAATTCAGCAGACCGATACAGAATTAGTCAAGAAAATCTACCTTGTTGATGATCTGACTTCACCGGTTGTCGTGTCAGGAATCGTAGACTATACAGAACCCGCAGACGCTGCGTTTACCAAGGCTTCGGACGCAGGGATGCACATAGTACAGTCAACAGAACCGATAGCCCAGTGGCGGTAAGCAACAATTATGAAGTCCCGTAACCAATTTTAGGATCAAACAAAAGAGGAGACCTCTTATGGAAGATAAACGAACAGAATTGGGAACCTTCGCGCGATTATCTGGGATGATGTTTCTACAGTTCGCCATCTGGGGCGCGTGGGCAGTCCTTATCGCTGGGCACATGCAAAACCTCGGATTCAGCGGCAAGCAGATTAGCTACGTCTTTGGCACGACGGCTATCGGTTCGATAATTTCTCCAATCGTTGCAGGATGGATTGCGGATCGTCTAATGCCAGCACAGGTGTTTGCAGCGATCTCTCATCTACTCGGTGGTATCTGCCTCTTCGTCGCATGGAAGCAGACCTCCTTCCCAATGATGTGGAGTATGATTTTCCTGCACGCCGTCCTCTATATGCCGACAATCGCACTGACCAACGCCATTGCTTTTCACCACATGGGACAGTCAGACAAATTCGGAAATATCCGGGTCTTCGGAACGCTCGGTTGGATTGCGATTAACTGGATCCTGAGCCTATACCTCCGGTTCTGGGAAGGGCAAGAAACAACGCTGCCACACGTTGGCGACTGTCTCCTCTTCGGTGCCGTACTTTCCTTCATCATGGGTGCCTATTGCTTGACACTCCCCAACACACCGCCGAGTAAGGAGGCAAAGAATCCGTACGCTTTTCTTGAAGCCTTCTCCCTTGTCGCAAATCGAAATTTCGCCGTGCTTCTAATTATTTCTTTCGTTGTTGCGATTGAACTCCCTTTCTATTATAACTTGACCTACCTCTTCCTGACCGAAGCAGAACATGGCGTTGAGCTTGCTGGAAGTAGTGCTAACTTGGCAATGAGTCTCGGACAGGTCGCTGAGGTTTTGCTCATGCTGCTGCTCTTTCCGTGTCTGCGCCGGTTCGGCATGCGATTTACTATCTTTTTAGGTATCCTTGCGTGGCCCGTTCGGTATGCTATCTTCGCCATTGGTGAGCCGGTGTGGTTGGTTGTTGGTGCGCAAACATTGCACGGTATCTGCTATTCGTTCTTTTTCGTCGGCGGTATGATTGCTGTGGAACGATTGAGTGCGCAGGACATCCGCGCGAGTTCGCAAGCACTGCTCCTCTTTGTCACAAATGGGTTCGGCATGCTGGTCGGGCATATCGTCAGTGGACGGGTACATGATTACTTCGCTTATCCAGAAGGTGGACACGCTTGGGCAAAAATATTTATGGTTCCCATTGTCATAACAGTGCTCGCTGCGATCGCCTTCATTGTGTTGTTCAACGAACAGAAATATCAGGCAGATGCCCAAGCAGTGGAACAAGCCACTGCCGACACATCATAAGGAGCAATTATGTCAACCCAGAAAACACTCGAATTTTACCCGACTCGCGGCAGTTTAAGGGTCTCAGCAAGACAACATTGGCGCATTGCTGTCTCTGATAACGCTACTGCCTCTGAAAAATACGCCGCTGAAGAATTTCAAAAATGGTTTAACCAAGCAACCCGATTAACATTACCGCTGGATACCGTCCATGAGAATACCGACACCAATAACGGGTGGATTACAATCAAAGGGTCATCTATGCTCGGTGATGAAGACATCGAAATCACGGTTAGTGATAGCCAGATTCAGATCAAGGGCGGCAGACCGCGCGGTATCCTTTACGCGGTGTATCAGTTTCTTGAAGAATTGATCGGTGTCCGGTTCTTAACCGCCGATCACACCTATATCCCAGATGCATCTACCCGGCAAATACCGTATGGCAGTTATATCTACTCCCCACCGTTTTCGTTCCGTTGGAGTTATTACCGAGAGAATTCAGAGGATCCGACATTCGCGGCGAAACGGAAAGTCAACACCGTCACGGATGCTGAAAATCTCGGTGGAAAAACACAACAGCAGCTGATTAACCACTCATTTCATGCGTTGGTACCTTATAGCACTTATGGTGAGAGCCATCCGGAATATTATGCACTCGTGGACGGAAAACGGGATATGAATACCCACGGTGGCGGTCCGCAGCTATGTGTGACGAATCCCGAAGTTATTGAGGTTGCTGCGGCATCCGCAATTCAGCAACTCACAGATCGACCAGAAGCCACCAATATCAGCGTGAGTCAAGCGGATACGGCGGCATACTGTCGCTGTGAAGCGTGCGAAACCCTTAACGAAGCGGAGGATTCACCGATGGGGTCGCAGCTGACTTTCGTTAATGCTGTCGCGGAACGCATCGAGAAAGCACACCCGCACGTCAAAGTCGGCACGCTGGCGTATTGGTATACTCGCAAACCACCCCAGACGATAAAGCCGCGGCACAATGTGCAAATTCAACTCTGTAGTATTGAATGTTGTACCCTGCATGCTATTGATAACCCGGATTGTGAGCAGAACCGAGCCTTTTGCCAAGATACCAACGAATGGGGAAAAATCTGCGACGACATCTGGATTTGGAATTATAATACCAATTTCCGTTCCTATGATCTGCCTTTCCCAAATCTGCGGAGTATTGCTCCGAATGTCCGCTACTTCTTACGCAATAACGCCAAAGGCGTGTTTATGCAAGCGAACGGCAACGGGTTATCAGGCGAATTTTCCGATCTACGGAATTACCTCATCTCTCACCTTATCTGGGATCCGCACCTTGATGCTGATGCCCTTTTAAACGAATTTGTAAACCTCCACTACGAAGCCGCGGCACCAGCAATTCTCGAATATATTACTTTCCTCCACGATAACGTAGAGACGCGGGGACTCCATCCGAGGTGTTTCCCAACCCCCGAAGATGTTGGCTTAGATGCGGAGAGTGCACAAGCAGTTTTCGACTATTTCCAGCAGGCGTTAGCACTTGCCGATAAACCTGAAATTCGGGCGCGTGTCGAAAAAGCCGCTATCCCTGCCTACAAAGCGATGCTCGTAGCAGGCGGCGAAATGCCATCCGAAGAGCGTCTCACATTGATTGATGAATACATCGCGCTGTGTGAACGCTATAACATGTCACATGCCGCAGAAACGCAAGCAGCAGAAGCATATTTTGAGGAACTCCGCAGCCAATAATCTCATTCATGGGTTAAAGCGTCGTCAGTCTTCGGTGGTCAGTTAAAGCAGAGCGTTAATAAACCAAGAACCTCTTGTACTTATAACTGATAACTGATAACTGACAACTAATAAAATGTTTGATTTCCGATCCCCTTTCTTCTTACTCTTACTTGCTGCGATTCCTGCGCTAATCTTTGTGCAACGGCAAGCACACCTCGGGACGACGAAGTGGCGAAAAAGCGTAACCTTCTTCCTCAGAGGTGCCGCGCTGCTATGCGCAATCCTCGCCTTAGCGAGCCTCCACCGGACACAGAAAGAACAACGGCTTGCAGTCGTATTTCTAATTGACACCTCCGAAAGCGTTCAACCTATCCAGCGCGAAGAAGCAGTCAAACAGATCAACGCCGCTGTCGCAAAATTGAAGCCTACTGATCTGTTCGGCATCATCGGTTTTGGGAAGGAAACCTCTGTCCTTACAGGAATTCGACAGAAACAAGATCAACCCTTGGAAGGCATATCGAAAGGACTACTGGCATCGCTCGCGGAGCAGGCAATTAGACGCGATGGTACCGATATTCTCACCGCACTTAAACACGCGATCGCATCGCTGCCAGACGATTATCATCGGCGGATCGTGCTGTTGAGTGACGGCATTCATAACGCCGGTGGTACACGCTTGGAGGATTACCTACCGTTACTTTCGGCGAATAATGTTGAGATAGCAACAATACCGCTTGATACGCTTAAAGACGCAATTCGGGTCGTGCAGCTCCAGGTTCCTACCCAAGTCCGCAAAGGGCAGCGTTTTGAGATGCGTGCCATAATTGAAACCGATGGTAGCCTCCCAAAGGTGCCCGGTACCCTCTATCACGAAGGCGCATTGATTGATACATTTGAGTGGACTTTGCCGAGTGGAACACATTCTCTTTCTTTACCGGTGCCACCAGTTTCCGAAGAGAGAAACCATAGATATGAACTAAAACTGGATGTCCGCGACGAAATTCTTGAGAATAACCAAGGATATGGCGTTGTAAAAATTCAGGGTAAACCGCACGTCTTATATGTAGAGGAGGATCCCACACAGGCTACACACCTGAAAACCGTCCTTCAGGAGAACGGATTTGACGTGGACGTTAGGGAACCCGTGGAAATGCCGACCGATCTCATTGAACTCAAGCGCAGCGATGTCCTCATTCTCAGTAACGTTTCCGTAGATGTCCTCTCATTGGAGCATCTGCAAAGCATCGAAAATTATGTCCGTGACCTCGGGCACGGGTTAATAGTTATCGGCGGCGGACACGCCTACGGACCCGGAGGTTATACCGATACTGCCTTGGAACGTGTACTTCCTGTAAAAATGACACCCCGCGAACAGAAGGACACTGTCGCTATTCTTTTTGTATTAGATACGTCGGGGAGTATGGCAAATTATGTCGGTGGACAACGACGTAAAATTGATCTCGCTATTGCAGGGATCAGTGCGGGTATTGATAATCTTGAAGAGGATGACATCGCCGGGGTCATCAGTTTCAGCGCAGGCAAAGATGCTCACGTCGTCTCAGATCTCACATCTGATCGTAATGTGCTACTTCAAGCCGTTGGCAGGCTTAAGCCGACAGGCGGAACAACGCTGATGATGGAGGCGATTGACAAAGCCTCCGAAATACTTGAAGCAGACAGTGCGAAACGGAAGCACATCGTTCTCTTATCGGACGGTAAATCTGATGATACGAAATCCGATTTTTTGAAGTTAGCAGAACAAATTGCCGAAGCACGTATCAGTATCACGGCGATTGCGATTGGCGATGCAAACGTAGAGCTTCTCACGCAGCTTACAGAGAATGTAGTCCGCGTTAAAAATGTTCAGGAGCTGCCAAAAGTTTTAACGGAAGCCGTCCGAGAAACGCAGCGTTACATCGTTCAAGAACCTTTTCAACCTGTTGTCACTGTTCCGAGTGAACCAATTGTGGAGGGCATCGGCACGCCGCCAGAACTTCACGGCTACGTTGCGACGACAGGAAAAGATACCGCCCAGGTTTTCATCCGTTCACATAAAGATGAACCCGTTCTCGCAGGGTGGAATATCGGGTTAGGGAAAGCGGTTGCCTGGACATCGGACGTTAAAGCATGGGCAAAAGAGTGGATTCCGTGGCACAATTTCGGAAAGTTTTGGGGGCAATCTGTCAATTGGGTGCTTCCTGCGGCGGATGCGGATGCCGACTTTGATCTCACTGTATCGCTCCGCCACGGTGCAGCGGAAGTCAATATTGATACGCGAACCCCGTCACAAGCCGTTTACGAGGCCCGTGTTGCCGGTCCGAACGGAACAAGTGAACCTATTGAAATGCAACAGATTACATTGACGCGCCACAACGGCACATTTCAGATACATGACAGCGGATCTTATATCGTCACTGCTCAGCGTGAAGGCGATGGTCCTAAACGCACCAAAGCCTTGATACTCCCTTATCCATCAGAATACGCCGAATTCGAGGTCAATACCAACTTGCTGAAAACGCTTGCATCGGAGACTGATGGCACCTACGAACCCACACCGACCCAGATGGCATCACCCGCAGGTACACCCATTGAGAAGCAGGTTTCGCTTGCACATGCGTTGCTAATTGCTGCCGCGCTATTCTTTGTATTGGAGATGATTCTCCGGCGTTACAGCATAGCAAATAGGCATCTCGCTGAGTTTCTCGGACGATTGCGCGGACAGCCTGCAGACAAATCGGTAGGTGGACAAGGGGACACTCTGCCTTCACCCGAACGCGTTACAGGAGACACGGTCTCTGTCGAGCCAACAGAAGCATCAATGAATCGGCTATTAGCCGCCAAGAGACGGGTACGTTGATGTTGGCTTATTAGTATATGTAGATTTTGTTAAGGGAGTTGAACTATCGAGGCGTAGATTGGGTTGAACTGAATTGCGTCTGGAATTGGTTTTCAAGATGTGGCTTTTGCTTAATATTCTCCTGTGCCAGTTGATAATACTCAGGCGAAATTTCGATGCCAGCGGAATTTCTTAACAACTTTTGAGCGACCTGACACGTCGTACCGGAACCTGCAAACGGATCAAGCACCCAATCATCTTCTTTTGTAAACAACTTGATAAACCAATCAGGCAGCGACTTAGGAAAAACGGCACTGTGTTTTCGATTTCCAGTTAAGGTCTGTTTTTATTGCTGTCATTCAATGATCTGCCTTTAATCGCACTTCATGATATAAGAATTACAAATCGGGGTTAGAAACCCTCCTACAAAAGCCTTCGCGAAATAGGGGCAACTTAGTAAAATAATATCATATTTGTGATAAGGAATCAAATCAAATGTTTGCCCCTACATAGCGGTGCCACAACAAAGATAACCCCTTTGAAAATCCCCAAAGGATGCCAATAGGAATCCATAGAAAACCTATATCACTGACTGTTTTTGCAACTAAAACGGCTTTATCTTCAAAACGAAGCGGGATTTCCTCATTTTGAAGTCGCTGCGCAGAGTTCACCAAGCCATAGAACTCGTTCCAATCCCATAACAACTGTGCTTTCATGTCATCATCTGCGAAAGTAAAATAAAAGAGAATAGGGACTATTATCGGAGACCATAAACTGAAAATGAGAAGGCATATCAACACTTTACAGGAAAACGCGAATATGCTTGAAACATATTTTTTCATCAAGTTTCACCGTTTGGAAATCCAAGTCTTTAGGCTTTGGAGGAAAGCCGCCCCCTTGGAAGTGACCAAAATGAAAACCGTTACCATCCTTGGCTTGTTGCCCATACGCAAAAGTTGCGTCACTAGGGTCTCACACTTCTTGTGCGCTTTTCTCTTCCACTATAGGCGTTGATTTTAGAAGAAAGGTGGCTTATTTAGGTTGGGTTGAACGGGGCACCTTCTGGGGCTTTCCAATCAAGGAAAACCCAGGTTCGTCTGACACACAGTGCCTGCAAAAATACCAAGAGAAACCCAACGTTCTTGCTATGACGGGGTATCCTTTTTTAGGTGAGATGATTGAGATGTCCGCGAGGGAGTCAGCCGACTCCGCAAGTGAGATCAACTTTTTCTAACGGCTCGCCTGTCTGTTTCAGGTCAAGCTGCGCTGTCGAATCTCATGCCAAGGACCAGTAATAGCCAGCGTAATCCCAGGACTCTGGATGTTCACAAAAAGGGTCGTACCATCGGGTGAGAATGTTGCACCTGCGAGTTCAGACAGGTTGCCAGCATTTCGGGCAAACCGATAGAGGTTCCCTTCGGGGGTTACGCCAATTAAGAACTCCTCGTTTGGACCGTCTTCGCAGATAATGAGATCGCCCCACGGTGTGACCGTCAAATTATCAGCATTCTCCATGAGATTGCTGTCGTTTGGCTCAATAAAGAGTTCAATAGTCCCCGGTTCTTGTTCTTCGCGGCTTGTGCCTTCGTAAGGACTCGGTATATATCGCCAGATTTGCCCTTTGTATTCAATGCCGCCATTTGTGCAAGCGATATAGAACTCTCCCGTTCCTTGGTTATCGCCGTACCAGATCCCTTCACCGCGTGCGAACTTTGCAGCATCTTTATCATCAGCCCCTTGATAACGGAGCTCATCATACGGCGATTCTACGTTCTCAATATCTACCCATTCAACTGCAAGTGTTTCTCCAACCGGTATCGGATTATACGTCCACCAAAAAATCTTTTGGTTTCGACTTCGCCAGTTTCGGGTATCTGCCGCTTTGAGGTCTCGAATTTTCAGTGCTTGCAGCTTGCCGCCTGCAGCGAGTTCTCCCGGTTGGTCAGGAATAAACCGGTAAATTAAACTATCTCCTCTGTCTTCGGTTTCATAGACGATTCCCGTTTTCGGATCAACGGCGACTGCCTCGTGATTGAAGCGTCCCATCGCTTTCAACGGGATTGGGTCAGCTAATCCTATGTCGGCAGAAGCAGGAACTTCAAAATTATACCCATGGTTTGCTTCGTAAGTGTTTTCTTTTTCAGATTTCTGCATAGTCTCTTCACAGGTGATCCATGTGTTCCAAGGGGTTAGCCCACCGGCGCAATTCCGGATCGTCCCTATCAGACTTAAAAAGTGTTTCTCCAGCGTCTTCGTGCGCGTATCATAGACGAGTGTCGTTGTCCCGCCGAGGCAGGGTAATTCGCCTGATCCAGCGTCGTAGAATTTGTCAATCGCGGCGCGTTCAATCTTTTCGTTATTCCAGCCAAAGGGGCCAACGTTTTTGGCAGTAGCGACCAATTCATGATTTCGGACGAGGATCGTTTTGCCGTTAGGACCGGGGAAAGCTGCCATGCCGTCGTGTCCGCCCGGTACCCAAAGCCCATCGTCCATCTGTTCGCCGGTTCGCGAAAAAGCGTGTGCGGTGAACCCTTCTGGAAGATCAAGAAGCCGGTTTGCGCTCGGGGTAAACTGGAAGGGTGGTTCGGGTCTAAAGCCCGGCACTTTTTGAATCAGGGTTTGGCTGCACCCTAAAAATCCGAGGCTGACTGCTGCAGATGCGGTCGCAAACGCGCCAGAACGTAGAAACTGCCGTCGTGATAATTTATTCTTCATAAAGTTCCTCGTTGAGCGAACGTTAAAGGGGTCATTAGAATTTTCATGTTGCAGACGGAATACTTTTCTTCACATATTAAAGTATAATGTTAATATTTTACAATACTTTTAAGATTATTTCAAAAGTTTATTACAAATCGGTGTGTAAATATTTTGTTCATGGCTCCCAGACACACTAACCCTATGGAGTATCGTTCCGTAGGTTGGGTTGAACGGATACCCCAAAACGCTGAAAATTAACACGACACTCAACTTCCACTAAAGAGCGCATGCCAAACAGAAAACCGAGAGAAACCCAACACCGTTGCGGTTTCCGGGCACCTGTGGGTCTCAAGTTGGGTTTCACACCTACCGCCCCCTTGCCAGTAACGGGTGGGGACCCCGAGGGTCCAAAATCGCACGAAAAAACCGAAAACTGAATAGTCCTGGGACTGACAGCAGAGTCATTCAATTGTAGTGTAGGTTTTTGGTGTTGTCCTTTTCACAGGCGATAATACTTAATATATGTTATGTTTTTTGAAAAAACGCAGAAATTTTCGCAGCATTTCGCACCGGATCCTAAAAAAAAAGATGTCCAATCCAATAATTTCTTAAAATTGAATGACCGGACTGGCAGCAGGTAATCTTGACAATTGGTCAGGTTTGTGTTAAAATTTATACATGTAAAGTTGATATACAGGGATGCAAAAGGAGAAGAACAAGAAATGGAGAACCATCCGTACGCCCCGGCGGAGATAGAACCCTATTGGCAAGCCGAGTGGCGAAAAAAAGAAGCATTTAAGGTTCCAAACGATATCGAAATACTGAAAACCAAACCGAAATTCTATGTGCTTGGCATGTTCCCGTATACCTCTGGTGCCGGACTTCACGTGGGGCACGCAAAGAATTATGTACCGACCGATGTGTTCGCTAATTTTCGGCGGATGCAGGGCTATCACGTCATGCACCCGATGGGATGGGATGCCTTCGGGCTTCCTACCGAGCGCACCGCAGTGCGTGAAAACGAACACCCAGCACACATTACAAAAAGAAATACGGAAACCTTTCAGCAACAGATCCAACGCATCGGATTCTCTTACGACTGGTCCCGAAAAATTGATACCTCCGTGCCCGAATATTATAGGTGGACGCAATGGATCTTCCTCCGACTCTATGAAAAAGGTTTAGCGTATCTTGCTGATGTACCCGTCAACTGGTGTCCAGCGTTAGGCACTGTCCTCTCAAACGAAGAGGTGAAAGATGGCAAATATGTTGAAACCGGCGATCCAGTTGAACGCCGTCTGATGCGCCAATGGATGCTCAAAATCACTGCCTATGCAGACCAGCTGCTGGAAGACTTGGATTTATTGGACTGGCCCGAGGGACTCAAGGAGATGCAACGCCACTGGATTGGTAAATCGGAAGGCGCAGACATCACCTTCAAGATCAAGGATAGTGATAAGGCGTTCACCGTTTTCACGACACGTCCAGATACGCTCTTCGGTGCAACCTATTGTGTATTGGCACCTGAACATCCGCTCGTCTCCGAAATAACACATCCTGATGCCGCATCTGCTGTTGGTGCCTATGTAAAGGAAGCCATCAACAAATCTGATCTCCAACGGACAGACCTCGCGACGGAAAAAACCGGTGTTTTCACAGGGGCATCCGCTATAAACCCGTGTAACAACACGCCTATCCCGATATGGGTTGCGGATTACGTCCTCATGACTTATGGCACAGGCGCGATCATGGCAGTACCGGGTCATGATGCGCGCGACCACGAATTCGCTTCCGCTTTCGGTATTCCTATCCTTGAAGTCATTAAGGGCGGTGATCAGCCAATTGAAGAGGCACCTTTTGAAGGAGATGGAGTCTGCGTCAATTCAGATTTCCTCAACGGTTTGCAGGTTGCTGAGGCGAAGGCGAAGATGATTGCTTGGCTTGAAGGTGAAGGCAAAGGGTCGCGTCAGGTGCAATACCGCTTGCGAGATTGGCTCTTCTCTCGACAACGCTATTGGGGCGAACCCTTTCCCCTTGTACACCTTGAAGATGGCACCATCGTTCAACTGCCGAACGAGGAACTACCTGTGGAACTGCCACCGATTGATGCCTATAAACCTACAGAAGACGGGCAGCCTCCGCTTGCTCGCGCCGGATCCGAGTGGTTGAATGTGACACTACCAGATGGGCGCGCAGCGACGCGGGAAACGAACATCATGCCACAATGGGCAGGCTCCTGTTGGTATTATCTCCGTTTCCTTGATGCGCACAATACCGAGGCACCTTTTGATACCGAACTTGAACGCTATTGGATGCCGGTTGATTCCTATATGGGCGGTGCCGAGCACGCTGTTTTACATCTACTCTACGCGCGCTTTTGGCATAAGGTGCTTTACGACTGTGGATTGGTCTCTACAAGAGAGCCGTTCCAAGGACTGCTTAACCAAGGGACAATCCTCGCGGAGTCTTACCAAGATGCCAGAGGCAAATACTACTATCCGAACGAAGCCGAACAGAAGGGTGATAAATTCGTCGCAAAGGCTTCAGGGGTACCGCTCCAAACGCAGATCGAAAAAATGTCCAAATCCCGCTTTAATGTCATCAACTCAGACGATGTAATTGACAATTACGGCGCGGATACACTCCGTCTCTATCTGCTGTTTATCGGGCCGGTTACAGCAAGCACGCCGTGGCAAGACGCTGGCGTAGAGGGGGTCTATCGGTTCCTTCAACGCGTTTGGCGGCTTGTGATTGATGAAGATAGTGGCGCACTCCGCGAGAAGTTGACTGACGCTCCGGGAACAACGGAGTCCGAACTCTGGCGCGAACTCCATAAGACCATCAAGCAGGTAACCGAGGATACCGAGTCCATTGATAAGATGAACACCGCGATTAGCCAGATGATGATCTTCGTTAACACTGCTACGCAGACGAAAACGCTACCGAAAGAGGCTTTGAAAATTTTCTTGCATCTGCTTTCGCCTTACGCCCCGCACATCGCGCAAGAGTTGTGGCATCGTCTCGGCGAAACAGGATTTATAGCGCATGCGCAGTGGCCCACACACGATGAATCCGTTCTGACGAGTGCCACCGTAACCATAATCGCGCAAGTCAATGGAAAACTCCGCAACCGGCTCCAACTGCCTGCCGATGCGACTGATAAAGAGATTGAAGAAGCCGCACTCGCAGATGAACGCGTTCAACGGTTTATTGAGGGAAAACCGGTTCGGAAGGTTATCGTCGTCCCGAATCGCCTTATCAATATCGTTGTTTAACGGTTGTCAGTTATCAGTTAAAGAGCGGTGTGATTTAATCAAAACATCTTTTACCGAAGACTCTCACTGCGAGGCAAACCGAAAACCGATAACCATTCTTCTGATAACTGAGTACTATCAAAAAGGTGGACCTATGCGTATCGGACGGGTAACGGGCGTGCTCATATTAGTTTTCATAATAGGTCGTGTTGGGTTTGCAGAGGTGGGTGCGGATAAATTCGTCTTTGCCATCCGTGAGCCGTTTCTGAATGAAGACGGTTTCCGCGCTGTAACACGGACGCTTCAGAGAGTCCGAGGAACAGCAAATTGGTGGGAATTCTATCAGTATAACATCTGTACGATGAATCCAGACGGCACAGATTTTCGCCGACTCACGGATGATGCGGTTTCGCGGAACCCGCGATGGTCACCGGATCGGGAACGAATTGCTTACATATCCGGGGTAGACGGGGCAAAATCGTTATACGTAATGTGGGCAGATGGGACCAAGAACAAGCGACTCATCAAGAAACAGTATGATATCCACGATTTCTGGTGGTCTCCGTTAAGTCACGCACTTCTGGTTGTCGTAGAGATTGACCGTCCGAAAGATCGGCTGGAAAATTGGGAAGTGACGGTTGATGGAAAAATAAAGCGGTGGCGGAGCGAGCAGTGGGCAATGGGATGGCTACATTGGGACGCGAAAGGCGAAAAAATTAAAGAACCGAAAAGGAGATTGCTTGAAGTCTTGCCAAAGGGAACACGCTGGCCCGAGTGGTCGCCAGACCGTAAATGGATCGCGTTTAAAACCGAAGGGATCCTCGCGCTTGCGGAACCGGAAGTCGTCAGTATGAGTAGAAAATGGTTTCTGCAACGCGACGAACCGCCGTGTGGCAACATTGAAGAATGGTCGCCTGATGGCAAAAAACTTTTGTTTTATACATCAGGCGAGATCTGCGTTGCCACTATAGAGCAAGGACGGTTTAAAAGTTATCTGAACCTCAGTCTTTACCCAGGACGCGACGCAACATGGAGTCCGGACGGAAACCAAGTCGCATTTATCGGTAAAAATCCGGACGGACGACGCACCAGCGAAATTTTTATCTTAGACATTGAAACTGGAGAAATGCAGCAGATAACCTCAACGACGCACGACTATTTCGATCTCCACTGGCGATAAAGAACACCAGTAGGGAATAGTTTTCAGTTATCGTGCCTCACAGTGAGAGCAGTTATCAGTTTTGGGTTTCGGATTGCTGAAAATCTTCCTTTAACGGCGTTAGAAAATTGGAGTGGCGAAGGTTACAAAGAGGATATCGGTTAATCAGAACCCTCTTTAACTGATAACTGACAACTGACAACTGACAACTATTAACGGCGTTAGAAAATTGGAGTGGCGAGGGTTACAAAGAGGATATCGGTTAATCAGAACCCTCTTTAACTGATAACTGACAACTGACAACTGACAACTATTAACGGCGTTAGAAAATTGGAGTGGCGAGGGTTACAAAGAGGATATCGGTTAATCAGAACCCTCTTTAACTGATAACTGACAACTGACAACTGACAACTATTTTATGACAGATTCCACACTTGTTAATAATGAAGAAATCGTTAACGGAAATGTTTCGATCATACCATTGGGAGGCTTAGGTGAATTCGGGCTTAACATGATGGTGTACGAAACCGAAGATGACCTGATCGTCATTGATACGGGTTTCATGCTGCCAAATTCAGATATGCCCGGTGTTGATCTGATATTCCCAGATATTCACTATCTAATTGAACGAAAAGAGAAGATTCGAGGGATCCTCCTAACCCATGGACATGAAGATCATATCGGTGCTTTAGCCTATGTCTTGCGACAGTTGGATGTACCCGTTTACAGTACGCAGTTGACGCTCGCGATTGCAAGTGGCAGGCTGCGTGAATACGGTGTCCTCGGTAAGGCACAACTCAATACAATTGCGCCGGGTGATACAGTTGAATTGGGCGATTTCTCCGCCGAATTCATCCATGTTACGCACAGTATTCCGGATTCTGTAGCCATCGCGCTTCGCACACCAGTCGGGGTTATCGTCCATACGGGCGATTTCAAGTTCGACATGACACCTGTCGATGGCAAGTTGAGTGATGTCCAGACGCTGGCGCGTTTAGGGTCGGAAGGCGTGCTGATGCTCGTCTCCGACAGCACCAACGCGGAGCGACCTGGGCAGACCCCCTCCGAACGGAGTATTTATGATACGATAGACCATATCTTTCAGAGAACTGCGCAAAAGTTGTTTCTCTGCACTTTTTCTTCGAGTCTCCATCGTATCCAGCAGTTCATTGATCTGGCAAATATACACCGCCGGCTTATTGCTGTCAGTGGACGTTCGCTTCTCAACAATGTGCGCACTGCTTCCGAACTCGGCTACCTTGATGTGAACCCGGACTATCTCATTGATGCCCGCGACGCGTCTATGTTCAAACCGCATGAAGTTGTGATTTTAAGCACTGGTAGCCAAGGGGAGCCTCGCTCCGCTATGGCATTGATGGCACTTGATAACCACCCGTTTTTAAAGGTAGAACAGGGCGATACCGTCGTCATCTCTGCCCGGATTATCCCCGGTAACGAAAAGGCTATCGGGAATGTAGTGAACCATCTGCTCAGACGTGGCGCGAAGATATACCATGAACGCAATGCCGATGTCCACGTATCGGGACACGGGTCAAGCGAGGATCTCAAATTGATGCTCAATCTTTTGCAACCCAAGTTCTTTATGCCGATGCACGGTGAATACCAAAACCTTGTGCGACACGCTGAACTCGCTGAATCTGTCGGTATTCCAAGCGAGAACATCACGGTCGCTGAGGACGGGGAACTCATCTACCTGACATCTGAGACGTGCGAAGTATTTGGACGCGAGGGACGTTCTGGACGCGTCCTTGTTGATGGCAAACCGGAAATTGAGCTTGAGGATATCGTCTTACGCGACCGGATTCAACTTTCAGAAGACGGCATCGTCGTCCCTATTATTGTTCTGCACAGCGACACAGGTGATGCCAGTTCGCAAGAGGGCATTGTGGCGGACGAAACGGCGGGAACTGACACACAATCTACCGATAACGACTCTAAAACGGGCTTGAACGCCGGAGAGATAGAGATTATCTCGCGTGGCTTTGTTTACATGGATAAATCTGAAGAACTCATAGAAGAAGCGAAAGAAATTACCCGAAGGGTCATCGAAAACCTGAGTGATGAGCAGAAACACGAATCGGAGATTGTCCAAGATGAAGTCCGAGGCGCGCTCCGTCGGTTTTTCTCAAAACAGATGCAACGGAGTCCGCTCATCTTCCCCGTTGTTATGCGGGTTTGATAATGGCTATCGGCTTTCAGCCATCAGCCGTCAGTCTCCAGTTATCGGTTAAGAGAAAACTATCTGTAGAAATGAATGCGACCCTCCATACCGTACACCAAGTTTGGGTGTATTGTTACAAAAACCCTCTTAACTGACAACTTATAACTGACGACTGACAACTACGAAAAGAAAGGAACATATCGAATGAAATCATTTATGTTGATCGTGGCAATTGCCACCTTGATAATAGGCTTTTCCGCTTGTGACCGAGTGTCACAAATTGTCCAACCTACCATACCACAGGTAGAAGATAAAAACGACGAGATTACTATCGGAGTCGTTTTACCTTTGACTGGGCACTTGGCTTCCGCAGGCGAACTCATGAAACAAGGTTTCGACCTCGCTCTCAGTGAAATTAACAACGGACAACTCGGTAATCCCCAAGTCAAGTTTATTATTGCAGACGATGCCAGTACGCCAGAGGGGGCGGTTGCTGCTTTCAATAAACTGATTCATGAAGACGGCGTGTCTGTTATTCTCGGGCCCGCATCGTCAAGCGCGACGGCGGCGGCTTTTCCGATTGCCGGTGAAAATCAGGTTGTCGCAATTAGCCCGACAGCGGGGGCCCGTGGGCTTGGCGCGATCAGTGATTTTGTCTTTCGGATCCCGCTCGCGACAGACGTTGTGGTTGCTAAAGGCATTCCGGTAACATACGCGAAGCTCGGCTATCAACGCGTGGCTACGATGTATGACGAAACCGATGGCTTCTCCGCAGATAGAGACAAAGCATTGCAGGAAGCATTTACTGCAAAGGGTGTTGAGGTGCTCACCACGGAACCCTTCCAGAGTGGTGATACCGACTTCTCGGCGCAATTAACCCGAATACAGGCGTTGAATCCCGATGCAATCTTTGTTTCGGCGTTGCCGCCCGAAAAACCGTTGATACTGGTTCAAGCGGACGAACTCGGCATATCCGCTCCGTTTATTGTGAGCTCATTAACCAACGTTGAGGTAGCAGCCGCAGGTGCCGCCGCTGAGGGCGCAATCACTTTTATCGATTGGCTCCCTACAGACGACACACCCGGAAATCAAGTCTTCGTTAAGAGTTACAGCGCGACTTACGGGATGGAGCCGAACGCCTTTGTTGCCGCGTCGTATGCCACTGTCTATATTTTAGCGGAGGCGATTAAGAATGCCGAAGCAACCGATTCAACTGCAATTCGAGATGCGCTGGCGGATATTATGGACTTTGACACAGTATTTGGTAAGTTCTCTTTTAATGCCGACGGGGACGCTGTTTATACGCCGGGAGTGCTGATAGTCAAAGACGGTACATTGCAACCTTTTGAGTAAAGGATGACTTGCAAGTAGCCTTTGCGTTATAAGTTCTGGAAATCTACAAGCCTAATTTATTGGAAGCGTATAAAAATATGAAAACCCGAACAATGTATGAAAAGATATGGGAGGCGCATCTTGTGCGTGCTTCCGCAGACGAGGTGCCGATTCTTTATATTGACACGCACCTCGTTCACGAAGTCACATCCCCACAAGCATTTGAGGGGTTGCGGCTCAACAATCGGAAGGTACGTCGTCCGGATCTGACGTTTGCTACGATGGATCACAACGTACCGACAACAGATAGGGCGCTGCCTATTACTGATTTGATTGCGGCGAAGCAGATGGAGACACTGGCGGAAAACTGTGCTGAGTTCGACATCCCGCTCTATGACATTGACAGTCCTGAGCAAGGTATCGTGCACGTCATCGGACCGGAACTCGGTATCACGCAGCCCGGCACAACCATCGTATGCGGTGATAGCCATACCTCAACGCATGGTGCACTTGGCGCGCTTGCCTTCGGCATCGGTACCAGCGAGATTGAGCATGTACTCGCCACGCAATGCCTCTTGCAACAGAAATCAGAGACCTTTGAGATTCGGATTGATGGGACACTCCCTTACGGCGTGACAGCGAAAGACATCATCCTCTCGATTATCGGGCATATCGGTATTGATGGGGGCAACGGTGCTGTGGTCGAATACACAGGCTCGGCGATCAGCACACTCAGCATTGAAGAACGGATGACTGTCTGCAACATGTCCATTGAGGCAGGCGCACGCGCCGGTATGATCGCACCTGACGATAGCACTTATGAATATATCGCAGGCAAACGTTTTGCACCGAAAGGCGCAGATTTTGATGCGGCGGTTGAACAGTGGAAGCAACTCCCCACTGACGACGGCGCAACCTATGACAGAACGCTACAACTTGACGCAGCAGACATCGCACCACAAGTGACATGGGGCACAAACCCCGGTATGGTAACCGATGTGACAGGACGTGTCCCGAATCCTACGGACATGGATACAACCGACGACAAGCGCGCTGCAGAACACGCCTTGGAATATATGGATCTCCAACCCGGTACCCCGATAACAGATATTCCTGTCGATAGGGTTTTCATCGGTAGCTGCACCAACTCCCGAATCAGTGATCTGCGGGCTGCTGCTGAAGTCGCCAAAGGCAAGAAAGTCGCAGAGAACGTGAGTGCGATGGTCGTTCCCGGTTCGCAAGCGGTCAAACGCCAGGCAGAGGCGGAAGGGCTTGACAAGGTTTTTCGTGAAGCGGGTTTTGAGTGGCGCGAAGCCGGTTGTAGCATGTGCCTCGGCATGAATCCTGACACCCTGAGTCCAGGCCAACGCTGTGCCAGCACATCGAACCGGAATTTTGAAGGCAGACAGGGTAAAGGTGGACGCACGCACCTCGTCAGTCCACAGATGGCTGCCGCAACGGCGGTTACAGGCCGATTTGTAGACATCCGAACGTTTGGATAGGTCAAATACGGGCTTGCACGAGATGGCCAAGAGCGTACCAACAACGTCCTCACTATCAAGAAAAATACCGGGTAACAATGGAATCTACCATTATTGAAAAAATCAGGGAGCTTCCTCCGGAACTCCAAGAAGAAGTCATTCATTTCATTGATTTCCTACGAACGAAAAAAGTTCAAAACGGAAGAAAAAACCAAACTTGAAATGGGTTGGCGGATTAAAAGCGTATCGTGACCAGTTTACAGCCCTCGAACTCCAGAAAAAAGCGTCAGATTGGAGGGATTAGTGTACCTCGCGGATACCAATATTTCCCTTGAAGCCTTGTTGGAAACTGAAAATAGCCAAAAACACCAAAAGGAGAAAATAGAAGAATGGAAGCATTTAAAGAACACGTTGGGTTTGTTGTCCCACTCGACCGGATTAATGTTGATACCGACCAGATTATCCCGAAGCAATTTTTGAAACGGATTGAACGGACGGGTTTCGGTGAATTTCTCTTTAATGATTGGCGTTACCTTGAAAACGGAGATCCGAACCCAGAATTCGTGCTGAACCTCCCGCGCTACGCAGGGGCGAGTATTCTCATCGCCGGTGCGAATTTCGGTTGTGGCAGCTCCCGTGAACACGCACCGTGGGCACTCCAGCAGTACGGCTTCAAGGCGATTCTCGCCCCCTCATTCGCCGACATCTTCCGTAACAACTGCTACAAGAACGGCATCCTCCCTATAGCACTACCTGCGGATGTTATCGCCTCGCTCAGTCAAGAGGCACAAGACACCGAGAGCTACCAGTTGATGATAGACTTGGAAGAGCAATCAGTGATTTGTTCTGACGGCACTGCCCACACTTTTGAAATCGGTGATTTTGAGAAGTACTGCCTGCTCAACGGACTCGATGAAATCGGTTGGACTTTGCAATATGAAGCGGACATTGCAGCGTTTGAAAATCGAGGAAGCGTATAAAAGTTCTACCGCAACTGATCTAATCATTCTCTCGGCGCACCTGAGAAAAGACTTGAACAAACCAGGCACTTGTAGGTTAACTATAACAGTGCCTGTTTTTATCTTAAAATCATCATGAGCGGAAATGGACTATCGGTTATCGGTCTTCAGTTAAAGAGGGATATTGTTGAACCAAACCCCTCTTAACCGACAACCGAAAGGTTTGCGGAGCAAACCGTACTGACAACCGATAACCATTTTTGTTTTGACAGGAGGAATGAATCATGGCTCACTTTTTTTCTGAAGCAAGCCGGACTTTCAGCGAATACCTGCTTTTACCTAACTTAACGACGAAGAATTGTATCCCTGAAAACGTTATCCTGAGAACCCCTCTCGTGAAGTTTAAAGTAGGGCAACAACCGTCTCTGGAAGTGAATATTCCGTTTGCTTCTGCGATCATGCAAGCCGTTTCGGACCACAATTTGGCAATTGCACTGGCGAGACAGGGTGGGGTCTCTTTTCTTTATGGGTCCCAAAGTATTGAAGAGCAGGTAGCGATGGTCCGGGCAGTTAAAAACCACAAAGCCGGTTTCGTCGTCAGCGACTCAAATTTGAAATGTGATAATACAATAGAAGATGTCGTGAAGCTAACCGAAGAAACTGGACACTCGACGATTCCCATAACCGAAGATGGCTCGTCTTCAGGAGAACTCTTCGGACTCATAACGGATAAGGATTATAGATTGAGTCGAGTGGATTTAAACGCCAAAGTAAGCGAATTCATGACACCGTTTCCTGAACTGATTGTCGGTCAAAAGGGAATTACGATTGAGGATGCCAACGACCTCATTTGGAAACACAAGATAAATTGTCTGCCGATCGTTGATGAAAATCGTAAACTGGTACATTTGGTCTTCAGGAAGGATTACGATGACCACAAGAAAAATCCACTTGAATCCGTAGATTCCCAGAAAAGACTTGTCGTGGGTGCCGGAATTAATACACGAGATTACAGAGAGAGAGTACCAGCATTGGTCGCAGCGGGTGTTGATGTTATTTGTGTTGATTCTTCCGAAGGGTATACAGAATGGCAATCAGACACCATCCGATTTATCAAAAATGAGTACGGTGATGCTGTAAAAGTGGGCGGCGGGAATGTCGTTCACGGAGATGCATTCATGTATTTGGTAGAAGCCGGTGCTGATTTTGTAAAGGTGGGCATCGGTGGCGGTGCTATTTGTATAACAAGAGAACAGAAAGGCATCGGTTGTGGGCAAGCGACTGCCGTCATTGAAGTCGCTCGGCAAAGAGACCTGTATTTGAAGGAAACCGGTGTTTACGTGCCGCTTTGCTCAGATGGTGGTATCTTCCAAGATTATCATATCGGTTTGGCACTTGCTATGGGTGCCGATTTCGTGATGATGGGCAGATATTTCGCAAGATTTGATGAAAGTCCGAGTAAGCTGAGAAAATTGGGGATGAATACAGTGAAAGAATACTGGGGAGAAGGCACAAAGCGAGCATCCAATTGGCAACGCTACCATGAGGGTGGCGGTCCAGAATTACTGTTCGAGGAGGGTGCTGATGCTTATGTGCCTTATGCAGGCAAGATGAACGATAATTTGAAAACGACCCTCGCAAAAATCCGGTCGCTTATGTGTAATTGTGGGGCGATATCCCTACCGGAATTTCGTCAAAAAGCGAGATTTGTGTTAGTCTCTTCAGCAAGTATCCGTGAAGGCGGTGTTCACGATATTATCCCAAGAACAACGGAAGACGGATAAAAATGAAAACTTTGAACAACAAAATCACACTCAGTCTTGACGGGGACGCAGAAGTGTCCGTTAAAGGCTTCATCGCGCCGATTGAACATACACTGTCCCATTTCCATATAGAGTGGGAGGCATTGGCGAATTTGCGCGTCGCCGAACCAGAGAAGCAGCATCACGTATCTGTTTTTCAAGCGTTTCTGCCAGATGAACCGGTTTCAGTGGGTGAATGCTGGCAGATCCAGGAATCTGGCGTGCTGGCGTTGCTCAGGCAATTACATACTGTCCTAAATCTGAATACGGACGATGGTTCGGGAGATTTGATCGGACTATGGGCATGCCTACGTGCTTACAACGATAGATTCGCCGACATCGCGTTTCGGATTCATGCGGCGTTTAAATTAGAGGATGGCTGGCTTACGCCTTCGCAGTTTGCCGGAAATCTTATAATTGACCGACTTAAAGGAAAGATTGCTTTCTTTGAAATGTCCGTCCCCGAAGGCACGGTGAACCTCGATATCGGTTGGAAAGAAGACAAAGAGGCATCTTATTCTATTACGGATGCAGGTTTTTGCTCGCAAATGCAACTCCGTGCTGGGGCGCGAGATGTTGCGCAGAACATAGAATTTTTAACATCTATCACCCAAGAAGAAGCAGAACGCGTGTTAGCAGGACGTTTCTACAAGTCAGAACAAATTAACTGGGTATCCCCATATCAAGCGGTGGAGATGGCAGAAGAACAGGTGAAATTAATTCACGCCATCTCAATAGACGGCCCATTGGCTGATGAGTCCTGCTGAGGGAGCGGCAAGGGCCTGAGGGCAGGTGTCCTCTCTGATGACCGAGTTATCGAATTCTTGAATGGAAACTTCATTAACGTTTGGGTTTCCAATGTCGAATTAGAACGCACGCCCAGAAAACAAGCCTACATGGCACGAAGACGTAAGGATCTATCCAAAACATTTGACAGAACACACCCGTTAGCAAAAGCCATCATGGAAGGGTGGAAAGAACATTCGCCTGTGGATTGTTTAGTTATTGCCCCAGAATTCGATGTGATGGGGAAACTCCCGCTAAATGATTTCTTTGATGACTGTTCGCAAAGGGATATTCCAGAAGAGGATGCCTACCTTAAGTTTCTTGAGGATTCTTTAGATGGTAAACTTCCCGGATTTGCCGATGAAACTTCAGACTCGCCTCCAAGCGGTTTGAACGTTGTGCTCAATCGTGAACAGACTGAACAAGAAGTACTGGATATTCTTCGTACACCGAGATACGGGTATCAAGATTATACTGTCGTTGAAATTAATGCGACTGCCTTTGAAGACGGTGGCACACTCACCATTAATATTCGGATGGGCACTGCAAAACCGGGGGGGTCATTCGATCTCTTTGATAACAACACCGAACTACCGACAAAGGGAATTCCTAATGAAGCACTCACTTCTGTATGGGACGTTCCGTCCGGACAGATAGGCGAAATCCGGCATCGTTTTGAATGTGGTAAAGTCTTTAAGTTGGGTGCTACAGGAACTTGGTTTAATGAGAAAGGGAGTATCAACGCCTTTCAAGCAAGGATCGCTGTAGAACCAACGGAAAACCCTTAGGTTGTGTCCTAAATTTCTTAACGAAGTCCGGTGCGGTTGCAAACCGCACCATAGGTGTCAATTTTAGAAAAAATAATCGTCGCGACCCCCAGGTCCGGTAGGTTTGGTTTGCAACCGAACCGGATTCTACGCGGAAACCTTGATAACTTCAAAAACCTCTTCAGTCCTGTAAGGACGATATGTTTATAGCAGCGGTATCAAGTAAGGACCTTAGCCCTGTAAGGGGTTTTTGATAGGGTGTTTCTTCAGTATGTTTATATCTACTCGACAAAATGCCATTAAAGCCGCTAAATTGACACCTATGGTGCGGTTGCAAACCGCACCTACTGGGTCTGTAAAAGTGCATCCAAAGGCGTGTATAAGCGAATCATTGCCACCTTCTGATAGCAATGGTATCCTATACCGGAAAGGAAGTTCATAACGAGAAATGAAAACTTTTAACAACAAAATTGCACTTAATCTTGACGCGGACGCAGAAGTGTCTGTCAAAGGCTTCATCGCTCCGATTGAATACACCAAACGGAACTACCACGTAGAGTGGGACGAATTAGCGAATCTGTGTGTTGCTGAACCCGAAAAGCAATATCCTGCTTCGGTTTTTCAATCTTTTCTGCCACAAGAACCGGTCTCTGTAGGTGAATGCTGGGAGATTGAAGAAGAAAGCGCACTAACGCTGTTACGACAACTCAATCCGAGTCCACAACTGGATTTGGAAATTGGTGGCGAGGATTCTTACGGTTTGTGGGCATGTCTACGCGCCTACAATAATGCGTTTGCTGAGATTCTGTTCCGTATCCACGCGGAATTCGTTTTAGAAAAAGGTTGGTTTGCGCCATCGCAGCTTGCCGGATATATGGTTATTGACCGGTTAAAAAAGAAAGTTGTTGCCTTCAAGATGCACGTTCCGGATGCCACCCTGAACTTCGATGTACGTTGGAGAATTAGAGAAGGACTCCGCGCAGCCGATGCCGGATTTTGCCCGCAAATGGAACTCTGTGCAGGTGAACAAGACGTTTTGCAAAATGCTAAATTCACGGAAGCGATCACCCAAGAGGAAGCATTGCACGCACTGATGTTACGTTTTTACAAATCGGCGCAAATTAACTGGGTATCGCTGGAAGAAGCGTTAAAGATGGTTCCTGCACAACAGAAACCGATCCATGCCATCTCAATAGATGGCCCGCTCTTGGACGAGTCGTGCTGAGGGAGCGGTAAAAGCCTGAGGGCACGTGTGCTCTCCAAAGACGAAGTTATTGAATTTTTGAACGAAAATTTCATCAATACATGGGTCCCCAACTGTGAATTAGGACGTATCCCTGGTTTGCGGGAACCGATTGCCAAAAGACGCGAACGCGAGGGTAAGACTTTTGACACATCGAACCCTTTAGCACAAGCAATGATCAAAGGGGAGAAAATCGGCGCGAAAAAAGGTTCACCGGTAGATTGTTTCGTCATATCACCAGGGTTTGAACTGATGGGTAGACTACTGGTCAATGACCTCGGTAAAGACAGTGAGCGTAGCGGACTGTCGAAACATGAGTATTATTTCGCGTTTCTCAAGGCAGCCTTAGAAGGAAAACAACCCGGATTGGGGAACATTGTTCTCACCCCTGAGCAGACTTCGCAATCGGTGTTGGACATTTTTCGGACTCCAACGGCTGGAAACCATCAGGATTATACCGTAGTTGTGATTGATGCCACGGCATTTGAAAACGGAGGCACGCTAACCGTTGACATTGAAATTGGTAGGGAAGAGGGGGAAGCAGCGTTCTATCTGTTTGATGGCGATACCGAACTCTCCACAGAAGAAGAAACTCCTAAAGACATGCTTACTTGGGAGTGGGGAGAACCCGGTGACACCCGTCAAATCACGCACGCTTTCGACCGAGGTCAATTTTTTAAGTTGGGTGTTACCGGACATTGGGCGAAAGATGAACCGTGTATCAATGCCTTTCGCGCAAAAATTTCTGTAGAGGAGAACTGACATGGAAACCTTAGAAAACAAAATCACGCTTAATCTTGATAGGGACACAGAAGTTAACGTCAAAGGCTTCATCGCGCCGATCGAATACACGCAATACAACTTCCACGTGAAGTGGGACGAGTTGGCGAACTTTCGGGTCGCTGAACCCGAAAAGCAGTATCTTGCCTCCGTTTTTCAAGCGTTTCTGCCATCGGAAGCTGTTTCGGTGGGTGAATGCTGGCAGATTCAAGCAGAAGGCGCGCTAACGTTGCTAAGGCAACTTCACCCGAATCCGAGCTTGGATTTGCACATCAATAATGGAGATTCTTTTGGTTTGTGGGCATGTCTGCGTGCTTACAATAACGAATTTGCCGAGATTCTGTTCCGTATCCACGCCGAATTCGTCATGGAAAATGGGTGGTTTACGCCTTCGCAATTTACTGGACACTTGGTTATTGACCGAATCCGAGAGAAAGTTGTGTCGTTCAGGATGTACGTGCCTGAAACGACACTGAACTTTGACGCGGGTTGGAAAGCACCGGCGCACCCGGGTGGCGCAGCGGAAATCGGTTTTTGCCCACGAATAGAACTTGCTGCTGGCACACAACCTACTGATGCCGAACTCGCCACGTCAATTACAGAAGAAGAAGCCGAACGCGCACTGTTCTCGTGTTTCTATAAGTTTCAGAAAATCAACTGGGTATCGCTGGCGGAAGCGTTGGAGACAGCACCCGCACAAGGGAAACCGATCCATGTCATCTCAATAGATGGACCGCTCTTTGATGAGGCGTGCTGAGGGACTGGTAAAATCCTGAGGGCAGTTGAGCTCTCTGAAGATCGAATCATAGAATTTTTGAACGAAAACTTCATCAACGCATGGATCCCCAACGCCGAGTTAGGACGAACCCCGAGTTTGCGAGAACCGATTGCAAGGCGACGCGAACGCGAAGGTAAGACCTTCGACACAAGCCATCCCTTAGCACAAGCAATTATCAAAACCTGGAAAAAGGGTTCACCAGTGGATTGTTTGGTTATCTCACCGGAGTTTGAAGCGATGGGTGGCATGGACTACAATATATTTCTCGACAACATGACGGAACCCGACCACGCGGCTTACATGTTCCTTGACAAACTGACGGAGTCTGATGACCACGCCGAACCTTACCTACTATTTCTCAGGGAGTCCTTGGCAGGAAAACGTCCCGGGTTGGGTGATCTCATCCTTACGCCGGAGCAACCCTCAAAGGAGGTCGTAGATACTTTTCGGACCCCGATGCTCGCACATCAGGATTACACTGTTGTCTACATTGATGCCACGGCGTTTGAAGCTGGTGGCACACTCACTGCCAACATCCAAGTCGGGAGAGACAATGGAATAGGGATTTTCCATCTCCTTGACGGAGACAAAAAACTCCCGACGGAAAAAGTGCCTGATGGCATTGATCCCACAGAATGGAACAGCCAAGAAAGCGATGAATATAAGAAGGCACTTGGCGCACTTACCAGAGTCTGGGGGATATTCCCCGGTGAATTTGGACAAATTACGTATCAGTTTGATCGTGGTCAACGCTTTAAGTTATGTGCAACTGGAGACCAATGGAGTGAAATAGGCGATATAAACGCTTTTCACGCAAAAATTTCTGTAGAAGGAACTTAAAATGAAAACTTCACCAAACAAAATCACGATTAATCTTGACAATAACGCAGAAATTTCTGTTAAAGGCTTTATCGCGCCAATTGAATACACACAATACAACTTTCATGTAAGATGGGACGCCTTGGCAAATCTGCACGTCGCTGATCCAGAAAAACAGTATTCTACCTCAATTTTTCGCGATTTCCTTCCTAAGAAAGCCGTTTCAGTGGGAACTCTCTGGGAGATTGAACACGCTGGTGTTCTCGAACTGCTGAAGCAACTCCATCCTGAACCCCATCTGGACATGCACGGCGATTCAGGGGATTCCTGTGGACTGTGGGCATGTTTGCGTGCCTACAACGATGAATGCGTTGACATTGTATTTCGTATCCATGCGGAATTTGCCTTACCTAACGGTTGGTTCACACCTTCTCAATTCGCTGGACATCTTGTTATTGATCGAGCCAAAGAGAGCGTCGTATTTTTTCAGATGCACGTCCCTAAAGGCACCCTGAATTTCGACACTTGGTGGAACAGGACGGAAGACGCTGAAACCCCTACTTGGTCTACGGATATAGGTTTCTGCCCCCAAATGGAACTCCATACAGGAACAGAAGATGGCGTGCCAAGCACTGAATTTATAGAATCCATTACACAAGAAGAAGCAGAGCACAAACTGATACGCTGTTTCTACAAATCAGAACAAATTAACTGGGTCCCGCTGGCGGAAGCGTTGGAGGTGGCACCCGCAGAACAGAAACCGATCCATGCGATTTCAATAAATGGACCGCTCGCCGATGAATCTTGCTGAGGGAGCGGCAAGGGGTTGAGGGCAGGTGTCCTCTCTGAAGATAAAATCATAGAATTCTTGAATGACAATTTTATTAACACCTGGGTCCCCAATTCTGAATTGGGACGTATTCAGAGTTTGCGGGAACCGATTGCTAAAAGACGCGAACGCGAGGCTAAGAACTTTGACACAAAGCATCCTCTGGCTCAAGCAATTATTAAGGGGTGGAAAACCGGACCGAAAAAAGGCTCACCCGTAGATTGCTTGGTTATATCGTCTGCGTTTGAACTAATGGGTAGGCAATTGGTCAACGAACTCAGCGACGACAGTGAGAAGAAGGAACTTTCAATATCTGAATATTATCTCACATTTCTCAAAGAAGCTTTGGCAGGAAAACAGCCCGGACTGGGTAATCTTGTTTTTACCCCTGAGCATCCTTCGCAAGCCGTATTGGACACTTTTCAGACACCAATAGGCGGCCGCCATGATTATACCATCGTCATCATTGATGTAAGTGCCTTTGAAAAGGGCGGCACGCTAACCGTTGATATTGAAGTTGGCAGGGGAGACGGTGATGGCACGTTTTATCTGGTTAACGGCGATACAGAATTTCCCACAACAGCAGGAATACCTCAAAAAGACCTACTTGCTTGGGCGTGGAGTGAATCCGGCGAGACAGGACAAATTACGCATCGTTTTGACCGAGGTCAGTTCTTTAAGTTGGGTGCTATTGGGTATTCAAATGAAGCAGAAACGTCTGTCAACGCTTTTAAGGCAAAAATTTCTGTAGAGCCAGCAGACTGAAGAATAGTGGTCAGTTAACAGTTGTCAGTTCTCGGTTGTCAATTAAAGAGGAATTTGCCCAAGCAAACTATCTCTTAACTGATGACTGTTAACTGTTAACTCTGATTACTCTCCACTGCGAGGCAATCCGACAACCGTACAAACCGATACCCATCCTGCTTAAGTGCCGTGATGATTCGGTCTGTCGCTTCGATCGTCCCTGAACGATTTGCATTCTTATTTTCCGCTTTTCCATCGTGTAGGACGATGATTGAACCCGGTTTTGTCTTTTTTACCACTGTTTCAGTGATCTTGTCAGGGTTCTGTGTCGTCCAATCCCAACTCCACACATCGCAACTGATATGTGTTCGGTCATCTTTTGCAAGCACCCACGCGACGGGTAGAAACCTTGTTAGCATCGGTGCCCGAAATACAACTGTCTCCACAATTCCGTGTTGCCGAAGCAGCGCATCTGTTCGTTCAATTTGCCGCTGGACATAGGACGGAGGCAAGAAACCCAGCAGCGGATGGCTATAGGAGTGATTACCGATCTGGTGACCTTCGGCGATAACTCGGTTTGTCGTTTCGGGGTGCCTTTCAATCCGATTTCCAATCATGAAAAATGTGGCTTTTACATTGTGCTTGGCGAGAACATCAAGCAACCGATCCGTATAAGGCGGATTCGGTCCATCATCGTAAGTAAGTGCGACGACCCGTTGGTCTGTGTTCAGGCGAACGATATTCTTTCCAAACGGTGGTCGAAAGAAAAACCATAGCAGCCCCGCTGCGCCAAATCCTATCGCAGTGGTAATTATTAAACTCATCGAAATCTTTCCTACTTGAAAATTTTGGGGTGAACGATCTACCAGAGATTGGCGTTCTCTAAATCCTTGAACCCAACTCATGTTTCTATATTATACGAGAGATAGGGCTATTTTGTTTTCAATTTTTAACCATTCTGGTCGGGAAATGACGATTCGGAACTGTTTCTATAGGAATGTGTCAGGATTCGGAGATCCCTCCTATAGGAGAACTAAACCCCCTAAATCATCCTGATTTTTCCTTGAAGGTTTCCATTAAACATGTTATTATTTTTTTAGGACTCCCGCAAAAAGCAGTAATTTCAGTGTTTTAAACCCCCTAAATCCCCCTTATCAGGGACTTTAAAGAAAATGCGTAAGTCCTATTTGTAATAAAAACGCAGCGCGGTTGTAGGGTTTCCGCTTGCTGCGACAACATTCAAAAGTTAAAAGGGACAACAAAATAATGCAGAGTCACGAAGTAGATTATGAAATTTTCGGTAACGATATGCAAGTCGTCGAGGTTGAACTTGATAGAGGCGAGACGATCGTCGCCGAAGCGGGTGCTATGAACTGGATGGAGGATGACATTGTCTATGAGGCAAAGATGGGCGATGGTTCCGAAAGGGACGAAGGGCTTATGGGCAAACTCCTGAGTGCCGGTAAGCGAGCACTCAGCGGAGAGTCATTGTTTTTGACGCACTTCACCAATACAAGCAACAGTAAAAGACGTGTGGCTTTCGCCGCGCCCTATCCTGGGCATATTCTCCCGATTGATCTTGCACAAATGGGCGGAGAGTTGCTCTGTCAGAAAGATGCCTTCCTCTGTGCCGCCTTGGGTACCGAACTGGATATTGCCTTCTCACGTAGATTGGGTACCGGTTTTTTTGGCGGTGAGGGTTTTATTCTCCAGCACCTTCGTGGCGATGGCATGGCTTTTGTGCATGCTGGCGGATCAGTTATAAAAAAGAAACTCAACAACGAGGTGCTTCGTGTTGACACCGGTTGCCTTGTTGCCTTCTCATCCAGTGTTGATTACAACATTGAAATGGTAAAAGGTTTAAAATCAATGTTCTTCGGCGGTGAAGGACTTTTCCTCGCAACCTTGCAAGGGACAGGTATCGTTTACCTTCAGAGCCTCCCCTTTTCGCGGCTTGCCGACCGTATCATCGAACAGATACCATCTCCAAGTAACTAACACTACAAGGTAAGTTCAAGTAATTATCGGAGACACAAAACCCCTGTCCCTTGCAGGCGGGGTTTGTAACCCGCCGTTCTTTCGGTGTTCAAGTAATTAGGGGCTTTACTGTAAGAAGTAGTCCCAAGCAGCGCGCCGAGATGGATATACGGAGAAGCGTATGAAAATACCAATCCTCCTCACTGAACCGCAAGGTAAATTAAAAATATGAAAATTCAGTGTATTAAAGCCTATCAAGTTAACCTTCCACTCCATGAAGGCAGTTATAACTGGTCCGGTGGGAAATCTGTATCCATCTTTGATAGCACCATCGTCTCAATTGAAACGGATGAAGGTATCACGGGGTACGGCGAGGTTTGTCCGTTGGGACCGTTCTACCTCCCTGCTTATGCGACGGGAACCCGGACCGGCATCGCTGAACTTGCACCGCACCTCATCGGCGAAGACCCGACGCAACTGCTCCCACTGAATCAGCGTATGGATATCGCGCTCAAGGGACACCCGTACGTGAAATCTGCAATCGACATCGCGTGCTGGGACATCCTCGGCAAAATTTCAAACCAATCCGTTTGCACACTTCTTGGTGGAAGGTATGGGGAAGATTTCATGCTCTATCGTGCGATCTCCCAACAATCTCCTGAAGATATGGCAGCGAAGGTGGCAACCTATCGTGCGGAAGGATACCGCAAATTCCAGTTGAAGGTCGGTAGCGACCCAAATACCGATATTGAACGTATCCGCGCCGTTGCCGAACTAATGGAACCCGGAGATGTGCTGATTGCGGATGCGAATACCGGTTGGTTGATGCATCAGGCAATTCGCGTCGTCCGAGGGGTCAGGGATGTGGATGTCTATATTGAGCAACCCTGCCTTTCCTACGAAGAGTGCCTCGCCATCCGTCAGCGGACAGATCATCCCTTTGTTCTTGACGAGACGGTTGACAGCATTCATGTGCTGTTACGCGGTCACGCCGACCGTGCGATGGATGTCGTCAATATTAAGATCAGCAAATTCGGTGGATTGACAAAAGCGAAACTCGCCAGAGATCTTTGCGTTGAACTCGGCGTGGCGATGACAATTGAAGATAGTTGGGGCGGGGACATTACAACCGCCGCGATTGCCCACCTCGCCCACAGCACACCGACAGAATTCCTTTTCACCGCCACCGATTTCAACAGTTACGTCACCGTCAGTACAGCGGAAGGTGCTCCGCAACGCGTCAACGGCAGAATGGCAGCCGCAACGCAACCGGGTTTGGGTATTACACCAAACATGAATGTATTAGGCGAAGCGTTAGTTCAGGTGGAGTAATTGCATGCCTATCAGAATTCTCTCCGCGTCCGATGTCCGAGCAGCCCTACCGATGCCGAAAGCGATTGATGCAATGCGGCACGCTTACGGTCAACTTTCAGCAAGCAAGGCGGTCGCGCCGCCACGACAACACATCTCTACCGACAAAGGCGTTACGCTCATAATGCCTGCCTATCTCCCAGAGCGCAGTGAGTTCGGTATCAAAGTTGTCTCTGTTTATGACGATAACCCAAATCTTGACTTACCTCGTATCACCGCGACAGTTTTAGTCCTTGACCCAACGACGGGATTGCCGAAAGCATTCATGGACGGTACCAGTCTTACTGCCATTCGAACAGGTGCCGGTGGTGGCGTGGCAGCAGATCTGCTTGCCAGACAAGACGCAAAGAAGGTCGGACTCTTCGGAGCGGGTGTCCAAGCAAGAGCACAGTTACAGGCGGTAATGGCGGTCAGAGACATCGCGTGCGTGAATCTCATCAGTCGGACACAAGCCTCGGCACAACAACTCGCTACCGAAATTTCGGGGTGGACAGACCCACCCAAAATCAATATTGTATCCACACCACAAGAAGTCGTTGCGGATGCCGATATTGTCCTATGTGCAACGACATCGGCAACGCCTCTTTTCGACGGGAACGACCTACAACCGGGCACACACATCACAGCCGTCGGCACGTTTGTGCCAGAAAAACGGGAAGTCGATACCACGACAATAAGGCGATCAGATCGAATTGTTGTTGACTCGCGTGAAGCCTGCTCGGAGGAGGCGGGAGACCTGATTATTCCCAACGCTCAAATTGATGCCGAAATCGGCGAAATCCTCAACGGCGACAAACAGGGACGGCAGTCAGATGACGAAATCACGTTTTTCAAATCCGTAGGCGTAGCGGTGCAAGATGCGGTCTCTGCATCAGCAGTGCTTGCAGAAGCGGAAACAAAAGGATTGGGCACCGTCGTTGAAATGACATAAATAATTAAGAGTTTCCAGTTTCCAGTTAACTCTCACTGCGCGGCACTCTTTTCTGGTTACTGGTAACTGGTCGCTGGTAACTTCTTTACCTGCGCGTTCTGACCGCCAACAACAACACTACCATCCGTTGGGTGAACAGCCAGAGAGTAAGCCCAACCGTTTAGCGCGGGAATCTCACCCGTAACTTCTACTGAATCTGGATCAACGAGACGGACAACGCCATCGGCACAAGCGGCGACAATCTTTGAGCCATTGTTTAGCCATGCTATATTCAGTGGTGCTTCCTTGAGTCGTGCGAACTTAACCATGCGTCCGATAGTTGGCTGCCAAAGCCGAACAGTGCGGTCATCGCCTGCTGAAACAATTACAGGGAGTCCAGCATCACTTGGATGCAGGGCAAGGTCATGAACCGGCAGCGTATGATTGTTCATACTGCGAATCAATTCACCAGAGGTCAAATCCCAAACGCGGACACTCTGATCTATCCCCGTGCTCACGAGTATATCCTTATCACTCAGGAAACAGAGGGATGACACCCCTTTTGAATGACCTTCCAACTGCTGGATGGCAGTGCCAGTAGGCAAGTCCCAAACGATGATGCGTCGGTCCAAGCTTGCCGAGGCGAGTGACGACGCATCCCGCCAAGCGACAGCCGTAACGGAATCGCGATGCTTGCTAAGGATACGGAGCGATTCGCCTTGGGACCATGAAAAAATCTCTATAGTGCCTGTGGTTGCAGGATTCCCACCCCCAACAGCCAACTGAGTCCCGTCAGGTGAAAACGCAAGATCGTGAATATTACGGGCTTGGACCGCAATAGTTCTCTGTAGATTGAGCGTTGGCCAATCGTAAACATGCAAACCCACCTGTGAACATGCTACAACCGATTTCCCATCTCGAGAAAACGCAAGCGCAGTAATTGGTGGCATCACAGTAGGTTGGTGCGGATGAGTGTCAGTCGTCGATGGTTTGGACTCCGATTGATTTTCTGTCCATGCTCCATAGTCTGTTCCCTGCTCAATCCACTTTCGGATGAGATCGATTTCCTGCTCCGTCAACGGATCACCTTCCTCAACGGGTGGCATAATACCGGTATCACCCTCGGGTAACGTGATACGCTGGTAGAGCAGAGAATCCGTAGGTTCGCCAGCGATAATAACCTCTCCGTGCAGGCTCGTCTCAATGCCTTTTACACTGTCCAGTTGAACACCACCCTTCGATTTTGTAGCGTTCCCATTGGCATCTACTTTTGGTGCACTATGGCAACTGAAGCAACGATTTTGGAGGATAGGTAAAATCTGAGTTTCAAAGTTAATCTTGGTTTGAGGTTCCGCTGAGATAGGAAGTGCAGCAAACACAAGGATAAATATTAAACTAAAGATAGAGACTGCTAAATTTAGGTGTTGTTCACACTTCATCAATTAACTCCCGATGCGTTTGAATCCTCTCGGATCGTTCTTTGTAAGACTTTCATCTGTTCGAGCGTTTCAGGCGAGACCTTTCCATCCTGAGTAATCCCGATATTCATCGTAATCACCAGTTCTTGGGCAATACACGCCTCCACGTAATCGATAATCTGCTGCGTGGTAAATAAGGGTGGAGCAATATCGGTATTTGGATATCCGTGCTGCCAAGGATCGTCGAGAAAAATCAAACCGTGCGGTTGTAAACTGCCTGCGCTGCCACCCTCTGCAAAGAAACTTGCGGGTGGATTCACGAGTGCCCCGCCAAACTCCCCAGCATAATATTCTTGAAATTCAGTCGTTTTGGGGAGAATCCAACTGTTCCAAGCGACGATGCGTTCGGGATTCCCAACTTTGGTCGCCTTATACAACTTTTCAAACGGTTGAAGCGGATACCGATCATCGAACCAGTATCCCGCAATTTTTTTACCATAGCGAATGCCGATCTCGGTAAGAATGTCACGCTCAATTTTGAAGAACCCTGACTTGTCTTGACTTAAAAACCCAGCGGCTTTCACCCACTCCGAATCTCCTACACCGTGATGAAAGTAAAGAATCAGGGGAATACCATGTTCTTGCAGCTTGCCAGCCATTTCTCCAATTAGATCGCGTTGGCAGGTGCGTCCCGGCATAACCGCTTCGACCGATTTTAAGGGTGCTGGAAAATGCATAATTCCGTGGACAGCAGTGAAAATGACGTAGCCAGCTCCGGTTTCACGCACCATATCGGCGAAAACATCAAGATCAAAAGCGTTCACCGCTTCCTCATAAGGTTTTTGAGGACCCCGCAACGGTTGTGTCGTTGTCGACCAATGGAACATCACGCCGTACTTCGCCTCAACGAACCAATTTGCCTTAGCACGCATCTGCTGTGCTTTCTCGTTTGAAACAATCCTTGCTTGGTCAGCGAGCGGCGAAATCAATTCAAGCGAATGGACTCTCACGCGATCTTTAGATTTAGCCTCTCCGATGAGACGTAGCGTAATTATGCTTTCGCCTGCAGGGAGGTGCAATGTCCCCGGAAGTGGTATCCTTTCAAAATTCTGCGAATCTCCTGCCCATCCAGTCGTTTGGCGAATTGTTTCAACACTTTTATTTCCTCCAGCGACAATCTCAAACGCCGAACCCACCGCATGCGCATCAGCAGTATAGGTCATAGCGAGTTTATAACTGGAAGATGTGGAAAGTTTCACCTTCCATGAAAGTGAAGCGGATGGTTGGTTCCAACCTTCAATCCAGTCCTGTGCCTGTAGGTGCGCAAGCCCCCCACCTACTTCAGCACTGTCTCCAAACAGATAGATAACCGACGAAGGATCTGCCTCAATCAATCTTGGCTTCTTAAGTGTAGCAGGATCCCCTTCAACATCAAGAACGACGATGTCATTAACACCGTTTTGATACTCCTCTGGGACTACAATCAAAAGTCCCCACGGATGCTGTCGCACGATTCCCCACGAAGTGCCGTCTACCGCGGGATTTCCCAGAATCCAAGCGTTCTTCACTATCCGATCGGTGATCGCTGGAAGAGTGATATTGTTCTTTCCATTCCAAGAAAGCACATGAACATAGATTTTGTTATTCTTATAGGTGGTTACATACTGATCAGTAGGCGTAAAGGGACCACTGCGAGTCTCAATAATTGATTCACCGTTCTCGTCAATCCACTCCCTGATTATTTCCTCCGTTCCAGCAAATTGGGATTTTTTCTGGCGATCCGACAGCGGATTAACATTGACACCTGAACTGCTGCCTGCCTCACGCACCATGTCTACAATCAATGCTTTGGCTGTCCCTTGGTGATGCATAATTTCCTCCTGTGCGTGGACAATAGGGACTACGCAGATGAGTACAAGTAAAATTGAAAGAAAAGGGCTTAGCACGAAACTTTCCTATAAAACAACAGATACGACCCATTTCCATTTGAATAGAGCCGTTATATTAATTAAGACTTACGCAAACGCCATTTGTGGAGCAAGCGGACGCTTCGGATCCTATGAGCGAACCTCTGAAAAGAGAGTTCGCCGAGGCACGGGGACCTCGGCGAACAGGGGTTTGCTGCGTAAGTCCTGTTAATGATTGGTCACAAATTCATTACAAGTTAGCAGACTCCACACTATATCTTCAAGGATCGCGCGTTGGGAGTTGGCAGATGCGCTGACATCAATGTGTTGCGCCCAAAACTGTTGTTCCGTATCCGTTGGATGTCGGTTTAGTGCAGCGAGGTAGAACTCGTTGACAATCTCCATCGGTAATTTTCCGGTGGAGACCAATCTATCAAGCCGACTATCAGGTACACCGATGCGTGCATTGAGAAGATCGCCATTGAATAGGTGGAGTTTACGTTGAAGTCCATCTATCGCTCCGGCAGAACTTTCGCATGAGGTTTCACGTCCACATCGCCCTAAGATATCAAGTGCCTCGGATTCAGTGTTTGGATTGAATAGAGAAACAGCACGTGTGCCTTCCGGTTCATTGCCGTAGGTGTCAGGTATACCGAGAACATCTGAGATTGCGTCCGCTAACACCTCCGGTTCAAGCGGCTTTTGCAGCGCGTGCGAATAGAAGCGATCGTCCGTCTTGTTTCGTGGAAGTGCATTAGAACTGCGAGCATAAGCCTCACTGAGCGAAATTTGCTTGAGCGTCCGCCGCAGGTCGTAACCGTGCGCCACAAAATCGTCAGCGAGTGCTGTAAGTAATTCGGGATGCGTGGCTGGATTGGTAGACCGAAAATCATCAACAGGTTCGACTAAGCCGCGTCCCATCATCGTCTTCCACAATCTGTTAACGATGGCTTTAGCGAAATATGGGTTATCCTGACCTGTTAACCAATCCACCAGTTCAACTCGACCATCAGGAACATCAGCAGACAGAAACCGATTGCCGGGAATCCGCGGTATCGCTTTTTCCCGTGTCGCTGGATGGATGACCTCACCAGACGATTTTACCTTAACGATCTGATTGCTATCTATTTTGGCAAAGATCGCCACTAATCCGTGGTAATCGTCTTGTGTCCATTTATCCAGTGGATGATTATGGCAATTAGCGCATCGGAGCCGAGCTCCCATGAAGAGTTCACTCATGAATTCGGCTTGTTCTCGCGGTCCATTTACTGTGCGGTAAAAATTTGCTGGACCTACCTCATCGGAATCGCCTGTTGCTAAAATAACTGACCGTGCTATCTGATTATATCCAATACCATCGCGAATCTGTTCCGAAAGCCATTGGTGATAGACAAACGCGCCTTGTGTATTTCTTTCCTGCGCGCCAATCCGTAGCAGCTTCGCCAGCTGCAATGTCCAGTACTCGTTAAATTCATCGGAGTTAAGCAAGGCATTCACTAACGTTTCCCGTTTATTTGTATCTGGATCTCCAAGGAATGCGGTTACCGCCTCTGGTGTAGGGAGGTGTCCGGTGAGGTCAAGTGTCACCCTACGCAAGAAGGTAGCAGCATCAACAGTTGGGGATACTGGCAATCGGAGCGTTGAGAGTAACTTGAGGATTTCATCATCAATTTTTAAATTTTCCTTGCGGTTAAGTGAAGTGGGTTTAGGTATCAACGTGCTTCTCTCTTGGGTCGCCTTCCACTTCGTTTCAGGCTCGTTTTTCTGGATTGGGCTGTGTGGCAGAACTTCGTTCAAGGGGGCGATAAATTCGATGGGAACGATTTCCGTGAGATAACGAGCAAGGATAATATGCCGACCACGGCGAAGCACTTTGGCGACAGCAGTGGATGTGTTAATTTCAATCGCTGAAGTGTCCTCTGGTGTAAAGACAGTCCATCGTGTCACGTCTTCCCTTGTCCCATCTAAAAAATGGGCAGTTGCGTGCAGTTGAACCGGACTCTTAAGATTAGAGATAACATGTTTTTGCGGGGATATTTCAACACGCTTCAAATGACGGAGCGTTTCGTAAGTCGCGCCTTGTCGGATCCAGTTGCGGAGTAATCGCGCGCCTTCTCCATTTTCATCCAAAACCTGCCCACCGCCATGACTGGTTTGCGCTGTCGGTTTTAGAATGACGAGGCTCTCTTCTGGGGACATCAGATTGATGCGCCGTCCTGCGAGCTGCCGAACAATCGCCTCGTAGTCCGCTTGTGGATTACCACCGAAGAGCGACAAATTGAATTCACCCCGACCAGCAGCTGCACCATGACATGCCCCCGCATTACATCCAAACTTGGTAAAAATCGGTATCAAATCATTTTCAAAGTCAACACGGTCAGACGGTTTTGATGCGCCTACGTTGTTTGCAAAGGATATATTTTGCTGAACGTGACCGCACAAGAATAGCACGGTTGATACTGTCAATGCTATAAGGGTGAATTGGTTTGTTTTCATTTGTAATATTTTTGTACCGCAAACTGTATGAAGATTGAAATATTAATTCGGTAATAATCCGACATAGTGTAGCAACTCCTGTGAACCGCCTTTGAACTGTTCCATGAAGGCAATCACCTTCTCTTGGAGTGCGGTCCATTGATTACTGAGTCGGTGAAGATGTATGACGGATTGGCGCACCCATCGCCACAACTTTTCAATCGGATTCGTCCAAGACGCATACGTTCGGAGCTGCACTATCTCTATGGGCAAGTTGGCAAGTTTACCGATTTTCTTTGAATGTTTACCTGTCCATTTCTGGGGTGTAGGTTTGTGAAACTCTTTGGTCTGTGGCAACAGTGCTGCCATGAGATTGGCATGAAAATGTATGGCGCGATTGTCCTGAATAAGGTAAATCCGCTCAGCCTTTGGGTAGCGTTTGGAAATCTGCGTGTAAAACGCATGCAAGGCGGATACGGTGCAGCTTTTCACTTGCTGATAAACGACATCTCCGGTGTGGGGGTTCAGGGCTCCGATCCCATAGCAAGTCTCTTGGGAACGATGGCTCTGACGTGCCAAAGGGTTCTTTGTGCCGGTCTCTGCCCAGTCCTTTGCCAGCGTGGGTTGTAGGGTGAAACTAAACTCATCTTGGTAAACAGCGACATAAGTTTCAGGGGTTGCCTGGGTCTTTGCTAGCACCTCTTGAACGTAGGCGAGTTTTTCAGCATACGCTGCGTCTGGGCTTCGCACATAGTCTCTGGCACGCTTATAGCTGATACCGAGTCGTGAGAGCATGCGATGTGCGCCCGAGACGCAGACGTTTTCCAACCATGGTAGAACTTCTCGAAGCGTCTGGAGCGTCCAGCGCGTCTGATGTGGGTTGAGGTGTTCGGGTCCCTGACCTATAGCCGCTAAGATCTCTGTCTTAGCGGCTTCAGGCGACTTGGGAAAAAACGCAGGTTTTCGGCCTCTGCCGGGTTTATGAAACAACCCAGGGATGCCGTGCTCGCGATACCGGCGAAGCCAAGTATAGACGGTGTCGGGATCGCGTCTTTTCAAGAGTCGGTTGCGTGCGACTTCATGTGGGGAAAACCCCGCATGTATTTTCAAGATAGCACTTGCGCGCTCACGGAGATAAGCCGGTTCTCCGTTATCTCGGAGTTCAACGAGAGCTTGTATTTCGCCTTGAGTTAACTCAAGTTTATGGGGTTTTGCCATCAGAGAATACCTCCTTTGGCGGTAGCATAACATAAATAACAATATTACCGAATTATTTTTTCAAACTTCATGAAGTTTGCGGGCAATCTCCCGATGGAAGCTGGTTAAGGCATGCGTTCCAAGTGCCACAATCTAACAGATTGTGCAACAAAAAGAGTCGTCCTGTGTGCCTTCTTCTACTCTTGCTTTTTTATTTTTCTCCCCTCAATACAATAGAGATACGAAAGCGAACGCAGGATTAGGGCATTACCAGCAACCGCACCAGATGCAATGAATTCTCCATCAAACTCGTTCCGTGCAAGTAATTTAAACACTCGGCCCGCAGAAATAACCGATACGCGTCCCTCCATGGTAAAAAAATAGATGTTTCCACCCGCATATAGCGGTGATGCCCAGTGATTTCCGCCGACACGACCTCTCCATACAAGATTTCCATTCTTTGCCTCTACACAAGAAACCACACCGCCTTCGTTAACCGTGAACATCAAATCATCTATGATGAGCGGCGACGGTATTTCAGGGACACCCTTGCGATTGCTCCAAACGATATGTGTATCCGTAACATCACCCATGCCAGACGGATCAACAGCCAACAACAATTTTTCCACGCCAGTTGTAAAATAGACGAGATTGTGTGCAAAAATCGGACGGCATGCAACGTTCCAGCCCCACCCTTTATGTCGAACACGCCAGAGTTCATCGCCTGTTTTCGGGTTGTATGATATTGTGACTTCTGCCGCAGGACTCACCAACTGTTTTTTTTCTTGATACATAATGATTGTCGGGGTCGCGTAGGATTTCCGATTGTCGTTTGGTTTTTCCTTTTTCGTTGCTTCTATATCCTTAACACCCTTGGCTCTGAGGACATCCTCAAAATTTGAGTCAACTTTTCGATGCTGCAGCCACAAGGTGTCCCCAGTGTTTTTATCGAGTGCGGCAATAAACTGTACATCAACGCCATCGAAGGTAAGAAATAGTGTATCCTCATCAATAATCGGGGAAGAGGCGGGACGTACCCGGTGATCGCAATTAAGGTCTCGACGTTCCCAAAGTTTCTCGCCGGTTTTCGTATCGAGACAGGCGGTGCCGTAAGTGCCGTAATGAACGTAGATGCGTCCCTCCTCTATAACAGGCGTAGGCGAAGCATGACTGTTGAGGTCCCCGTGTTCGAGTTGTGGTTTCGCGACATCAAACACTTTTATATCGTGTAGGATGTTTCCACTCTCTAAGTCTACACAGATCGCAAAGAGTTCTCTTCCGTCTTCACGCGCCGTTGTTAACCAAATCTGATTTCCCCAAACCACTGGCGATGAATACCCTTTATCGTGAATCGGTGTTTTCCAACGGACGTTTTCCGTTTCGCTAAATTCGATAGGGAGGTCAGTCGCAATTGCTTTACCATCTCCGTTTGGACCGCGGAACTGACTCCAATAATTCTCTTTTGTTTCACCTTGTGCGTAAAGCGCGCAAGCGAAAACAATCCCGATCAACAAGCTGCAAATTATTTTTCTCACAGATAACTTCCTCTACGACAGTTGGATTAAGCGATTAATTCCGAGACAATATTAGCACCGTCAGGCGCGACGCGGACTGGGCGGCCGTCACTTGTATGCAGTTCAAGACTTGGATTGATACCGAGTAGTGTGTAAATTGTGGCTGCCAGATCCGACGGCGTTACGGGACGTTCCTTCGGAAATTCGCCGAGTGCATCGCTGCTGCCGACGATTTGTCCACCTTGCACGCCACCGCCAGCCAACATCACACTGAACACGTTGGGCCAGTGGTCACGTCCACCTTGCGAGTTAATCTTCGGGGTACGTCCGAACTCACCCATCACTACCACGAGGGTTTCATCCAACATGCGCCGATCGGTAAGGTCTTGAATCAGCGCGCTTAATGCGCGATCGAGAGAGGGTAGATGTGCATTCCGATCCGTAGGGTAACGTTCTTTGAGTGTGAAGATATCTTGATGCGTATCCCACCCGGTATGGTTGACCGTCACGAATGGTACACCCCTCTCAACGAGCCTTCGTGCCAATAAACAACTCTGCCCGATGCCGTTTACACCATCTGTGCCATATCGCTGGCGCGTTTCTCGCGGCTCCTCGGAAAGCGTGAATGCCGCTTTGGCTTCGGGCGATGTAATCAGATTGTAGGCACGTTCTAACTCGGGATCCGATACTGCCGTTGTGTCAGCGTCTTTGGCACGACTGAATTCGTTGAGTGCGTTGACGAACTGCCTCCGCCGGGAAACGCGTTGTAAATCGATCCCTTCATAGAAATCAAGGTCGCGAACTTTAAAGTCAGGTCTTTTCGGATCACCGCCAACAGAAAATGGGCGCGTAGCATTCGGTAAATAGCCGCTCCCAGACACTTGACCTGTGAAGTTCGGAACTGCGATGTTTGGCGGTAAAGCGGTTAGTGTATCCCCTGAAGTGTTCTTATTGTTCTGAGATTTGACATAGGCGACCGTTGCACCAAAGGTTGGATACGCCAATGCTGGTGTAGGTTTATAGCCTGTCATAAGGTACTGCGTACCGAGATTGTGTTCACCAAGCGGTGAAGTCATTGATCGTATAACAGCAATCTTATCCATAATGTCTGCTGTCCGCTCCAAGCATTCACTGATGCGTACGCCTGTCAGATTTGTGGGAATGGTTTTTAACGGTCCACGAACCTCCTGTGGTGCATCCGGTTTCGGGTCAAAGGTTTCCAGATGGCTGGGACCCCCATCAAGCCATATTAGGATGCAGGATTTTGCTTTTGCTGTGTAGGGGGTTTTGCTTGGGTGTTTCTTCGCGGTGACCTCGCCTCTACAGCAAAAGCGCGTTGCAGGTGAAAAAAGTCGCCTAATCCGAGTCCAAGGGCTGTTAATCCACCGACGCGGAGAAAATCACGGCGGCTAATCCCATCACATCGTTTTACGGCGTTCATTGCACTTCTCCTTCAGAGGTTTACTCCTCTTTACCGCGGCGCATCTGTTCCCTACCGCTTTCCATGCGCTTATTTTCAGACGGACGCATCGCGAACTCAATTTTATCAATACCTGCCTCTTTTGCTATATCCATTACTTTGACGATCTGTTCATGAGGTACATCTCGTTCAGATTGGATAATAAGCGTAGATTTTTGTTCTTCAGATAAGTTGAGAAGGCGGCCAGGCAATTCATCAAACTGTACAATGTTTCCGTTGAGGCGCATTTCGCCAGTTTTTCCACCCTCGGCAGGATTCTTGATTTCGATTACAGGATTTTGTGGGTTCAACCATTTTTCCAGCGTCGCAGGTTTTATCCCTATTGCCTCTCCTACGGCACCAAGCACATAGGGATCGGGGCGGAGCATAGGTTGTGTGAAAGCAAAGTTGTGTAGCACTTTTCCATCTTTGGCGATGATAACCGTCTGCGCTACATTACGATTTAACCCGTAGCTGCCTGGACCTTCCCGCCCGTCCTGAGAAATACCGAGTAAGACCTCACTTGGAATATGTGGGACTAACCTACTAACTTGGCTTTCCACGGTATCCGGTGTATCCCCTAAAAACACAGCGCTTATATGCATTGTCTGTTCAGACTTCTCGGCGATTCGAGCAAGTAAACGAGAAATGCCAAGCAACCCGCGCAACCCGAGACCGCTTTCATCTTGTAGGAAGAGAACGAGGAGTTGTCCATCTGCTTTGGCGATGACATCATACGTTTTGCCTTGAGTTTCACCGTTGATGCCCTTAGCCTTCAGAGGCGGAAGTTTTTCGCCGGGTTGTGGACCAGAGAAAATTGCTGTCCCTTGCGTTTTCTTGAACTCAGCCGGATTTTTCACTTCAACGTTACTTCTACTATATCGGTTTTCGTTCTTCCGCTTTGCTGCAGAGGCACGTTTATTTATGCGCAGCAATGCTTCCAGATTCGCGTTGAGCTGTTTGACCAACTCTTCCACCTGATCAAGCCTATCCTCTTTACCCTTCGTCTTTGCTGGGGAGATGCTCTTTTGCATGCGCCGCAATATTTTTACATCCGCGTTGAGTTGTTCGAGCAACTCTTCCACCTGATCAAGCCTATCCTCTTTACCCTTCGTCTTGGCTACGGTTTCATTTAGGCGCTGCAACCTTTCACGAAGTGTATTGAGTTGTTTCTGCAGCTCTTCCGTGTGGTTGCTTTTATCCTCCATTTGCCTTCTGTCTCGTTCCGTACGTGCATCTTCAGCAGGTGCTTCGTTTAACCATTTTTCTACTGATGCTGGATCTTCTCCGATTGCTTGCGCGATGGCACCCAGTACATGCGGATCGTTAGAGCGCATCGGTTGTGTGAAAGCAAAATTGTGAAGTACCTTTCCATCCTTAGCGATGATGACCGTCTGTGCTACATTACGGTCTAATCCATAGTTACCCGGTCCTTCACGCCCGTCAGGAGAAATGCCAAGTAAAACGTTCTCTGGCATACGCAGTGAGATTGGGCTAACAGTCACACTTCCTGCCGGCATGTTAGGATCATCAGTCTCCACCGAGATTGAACTATTGATCCACTGCAGCACACTTCGTTTCAACGTTTTAGGGTCGTCACCGAGAAACACTGCCCTCATGTGCAGTTTTTGCTTAGATTTGTTGGCGATTTTTTCAATCATCTGTGAAATACCAATCAATCCGTGCAAACCTGTAACATTTCCATCTTGCAAAAACAGAACGAGCGGCTTTCCATCATCTGTTTTAGCGATGAAATCAAACGTTTTACCCTTCGCGCGACCACGTATGCCTGTCGCCATTAGCGGCGGCAGCTTTTCACCGGGTTGTGGACCAGAGAAGAGTGTTGCGCCTTGAACCTTTTTGAATTCAGCGGGATTTTTCACTTCAACGTTTGCTCTGCGGTTTCGGTTTTGAGATGCTCGATTTGCTAAGGCGCGGCGCGCTGCCATGCCTTCTTCCGCATTCAATTTGCCATCGCCATCTTTGTCGAACCGTTTGACGAGCTCTTCCCGAGATGACATGCGTTCACGATCGCGAGCACCGTCTTTCTCCATTGTCCGTCCACGTTCCTTTTTTTCCTTCTGGGGTTGCTCATCTTCTTCCAAGATAATACCCGATTTTTTCAGCGATTTTGGGTCGCGAACCAGAAGGAGGACACCATCAGGAGGGATTTTAACATCGTTAGTGAATCGGATACGCTTCCCTTTAGTATCCAATACGGTGGGGACAATTTCGAGTGCCCACCCTTTTAAGTTCAGTTCTTTATCGGTTGGATTGTGGAGTTCCAACCATTCAGACGTATCACCATCGGTTGGATTGCGGAGTTCCATCCAGTCAGGCGTATCACCAGAGGTACCGTCGCTATCGTTAATGATGACATACTTCACCTTACCAGCAGGGATTTCAACATGGTTAGTGAATCGGATGAGTTTCCTCTCGGTGTCCAATTCGGTGGTGACAAGGTTGAATATCCACCCTTTCATGTTCAGTTCTTCATCGGTTAGATTGCGGAGTTCCACCCATTCAGGCGCATCACCAGAGATATCGTCGCCCTCTTTAATGATGACAGCCTTCACCTTTTTCTCGTAGTGGCGGTTCGCTGACGCTTCATTCAGCCATTTCTCCAGTGTGGCAGGTGCTACTTCAATCGCTTGTGCGATGGCACCGAGAAAATGTGGATCGGTATAGAGCATCGGTTGTGTGAAAGCGAAGTTGTGTAGCACTTGCCCATCTTCAGCGATAAGAACGGTCTGTGCGACATTGCGGTTCAGTCCATAACTCCCTGGTCCTTCGCGCCCATCGGGAGATATCCCTTTTAATACCGCATTTGGGATCTCTTCTTTTAACATGTTACGCGCCCATTCGGGTAAGGTATCGAGATTATCTGCAAGGAACACAACACCTATCTGGAGCCCTTGATTAGGCATTTCGGTCCCCGTTGCCTGGCTCTGCCTTTTTTGGAAAGCGTCAATTTGAAGCAGCAATTCAAACACGTTAACAAGCCCTTTTATACCAACTGCATTGGTATCTTGCAAGAAGAGGACGAGCGGTTTTCCATCTGCTTTCGTGGTCATATCAAACGTTGTTCCGTCAATTTTACCACCAATACCCGTCACTGTCAACGGTGAAAGTTTTTCCCCGGGCTGCGGTCCAGAGAATATTCGGTTTTCTTCAGACGGCTCAAGCAGTACAGGGGCCTTCACTGTGATATATGATTCGTCTTTGTACTGTTTCCCAGCCATTTTTCCAGCTTTCGTTTTTCCCATGTCTTGCTTTTCTGCAGTCTTATCAACCGCTTTTTCTGATTTCTCAGGTGTCTGTGCGAAGAGTGAGACTTGGAAAGTTTTCAACGGCACCAACTGTGCCATTGCCAACAAGGGTAGACAGGTTAGGAGCAAAGTCGCTACCATTAACCGCAAGCGCGGCTTCAGCTGCACGTCTAACCGTCGGTTGTTTTTCAAAATAGTATCAATTCGAGATTCCAACTGGGATGGCTGATTTAAAGATAAAGCGAGTGGAATAGCCCTATCTCTGTGGCGCACCAGATCCAATAAACATTGCGCGTAGTTTTTCCGAGCACCCGTCAATTGGATAACCCAATCGTCACAGATGCGTTCTCGGAGATGGACGAGTTCGCGATTAAGGAGATGGTAAATTGGGTGGAAAAAGAAGATAACCCCGACCAAGTGCGAAAAGAGGTTCGTTAACCAATCGAGTCGTTGCACATGTGCCAATTCGTGAGCGGCGACTAACGCAAACTGTTCCAAATCCAGTTTTCGCGGCATCAGGACGGACGGGGATAACCAACCGAATGAAATCGGTGATGCTATCCGATCCGAGAAACACACGGTGACCGGACGCTTTATGTCCAGCTGTCGCGCCAATCGTCGGCAAATTGCTTGATAGGAGTCATCAGCCACTACAGCACTGCGTCGGAGCTGATAGATTCGGGACAAACCAAACGTGAACCGGACGAACATAGCGAGTGCACCGATTGCCCAGACGCAGAGTAGGAAATCCATCTTCGTCCAATTGACGAGGGATTTACCACCAGCAAACAGTTGGTTTTCGGATTGTGTGTTATTTTCAGTGGATGAGATTTCCGGCAAATCTGTAGGCAGTGCAGCTAAACCTGATACGTTTATTGGCTTCGCCTGAGTTAATTCGGGGACCGGGTCTCCCGCGATGGAGAGGGCTGGCACAAACTGGTTCAAACCGAACAAGATCGGTAGACTGAGTAAAGACAACAGCCAAAGCAGATGGACAGTGGTGTTGGAACGACGACTTTTGCGAAACATGGAACTTGTTACAAACCATATCAAGCCGCTCAGGAGCATCCATTGCCAGGAGCAGTTGAGCAGGGAAAGGAGGATTTGCTTACTCATTGGTTTCTTCTCCTTCAGGTTGATAGTTGTTAATTAACGCTTGTAAGCGGTTGTGTTCATCTACGCTCGTTTGTCGCACTTCGAGGAGTGTGTTCACCAGCTTCTCGGCTGAGTTGTCAAAAAGCCGTTCTAACAAATCGTTGAGCATCGAATGCGTAATCTCTGTCTCTTTGACTAAAGGCTGGTAAACGAACGTCCTACCATCAACTTGATGCGACAAAAAACCCTTCTTTTCCAGGCTTTTCATAGTGGTAGCGACGGTGGTATAGGCGAGCTTGCGGTCAATGTTATCAAGGACATCGTTGACCGTGGCATGCGTCAATTTCCATACCACTTTCATCACTTCAAGTTCTAAATGGTGTAATCTCTGGGGTCTCATTTGATTTGATCCTTATATATAAAAGGTGAATGTGATCTACAAGTCAAAATGTTAAGGCGCATGTTGCGAATTACGGTCTGTAAATACTAAAACTAAATACGTAGTAATAGTATTATACACCCTACACATCTGTTTGTCAAATTAAATTACAAAAAAAATGCATAATTTACGAAATTTTGGAAAAATGCAGTAGGCAGCTTATTAGAATTTCCCAAAGACGCGGACGAAAAGTTCCATGTAGTTTTGGTCGTTAACTTCCCCGATTGCGCGTTGGTCTATGTATCTGGCACCGATATGTAGAAACATCTGCTTCCGATAGGCGGTGAAACTTTTTTCCATCTCAGCTAATAACGCCTGACGGACAAAATCGTTATCATCATCACGCATATCATTGAATAAAAGAATTTGACCACCACCAGTAAGTTTGATAGTCTTCGTAAACTGATAGACAACCTTGAGGATAAGTGCTGGTGTCATATCACGCACGTGTGTACGTTCGATTTCGCGCAATCGGAGCCCGCGTGAGATCTCCTCGCCGTCGATTTCCGCGGTTAGCGGAAGGTACTCGATCCTGTCTTCTGCCATGCGGAAACCGTTGCGGATGGTATATTTGAACATTGGACTAATTTCCAGCGATTTGGAGGGACGCAGGCGGTACAACGTCTTGAAAATACCGACTTCGTAGTGTTCATTATCTCTGTCGAAATCGTAATCGTACTGAATTTTGGCGCGAGCCGTCGTAACCATTCGTTCAATTCCGTGATATTCATACGTGATTTTGGCGGTGTTAATGAGGTCGTTCTGCATCAACCGCGGGTCCCTGCGTCTTTTTTCGACTTCGACACCCCCATCGACATAGAAGAATTGTAGATCTCCCTCTCTGACCATTTTCTGGATTTCCGGCTGGGATCGATAGAGGCGTTCTTCTTGTCTCCCCAAAAATCCGGCATAATACCAGGTTTCGTCAGGAATCCGATCTTTTACCAATTTGAGTTCGTTCTCAACAACAAGCGAAGAAGCTTGTGCGAGTTGTTTTTGGTAAACAATGTTAGCGAATGCTTTCGTTGAGGTGGGGGTATTTCTGAGTCTGAGGTTTTCTTCTATCTGCAACCCAAGATCGAGGTCAACGACGCTCACCTGCTGACTTATCTTACGGTTCATAAAAAGCCGTATACCTCGCAGTCCGACATCGAATTCGTAATTCGGGTCTTTATCATTTTCCTCCTCATCCCGAATACCGTTGTTGTTCCGATCGCTTTCGTCAAGGAAATCCTCATCGACATCGAAAAGCAGAATGTCGTCCTCATAGTCAAAAATACCGTTGTTATTTTTATCAAGATCGCCGGGAATAATCAGGGAGGGTGGGTCAAGAAACGTGTTATCGGAGTAGCGGTCTTGGTCATCATTATCGCCGACGGAGCGGGAGGCATCGAACCGGGGACCGACGCGAAAGGCTTCTGCCTGAAAAATCGTGTCACCGACGGTTTGGAAGGCTTTGAAAATCGTTGTCGTCGCATCCAAACGTGAAGTCAGATTCTTTTGCAACGCACTCTTTGGCGTGACAGCCACCTCTGCTTTTACACCGTAGTTGGTAAAATTAGTTTCCAGGTCCACCGCCCACACGGGTACCTCTCGGAAGTACCAAGAAAGCCCCAGTTGTGAATTGCCGAACTTTGTGACCTCACGCAAACCGATGCCAGACCCTTCCGTCCTTTCCTCTTGCCCGTTCAGGCGATTGAGCAAGCCAGGCACCATTAGAATCGTCCAATCCGTGCGATTGGAACGCACCTCCCAACGGACACCACTCAGGTCAATCTGATCAAAGGTGAATTTCGTAAAGGTTGTCGGGACCTCTCCGAGACTGAGGATGTTTTTGACGCTGCCCGCGGTTTCCTCAATAACCATGACACTGTGGAAACCGCGCCGAAAGAGGCGATCAAAATCAAAGTCGTCTTGCCTGACTCGCTCTTCTTCAGTGTCTGCAAGAAAGTTTCGTCTGTTTGTGAAATCGTATTCGACGCGTCCAGAAAGGAATAACTTGCCAAATAGGCTGTATACGTCCTCTGCGTCAGCATAGAATACAAAAGCACAATTTAGCAGTAAGAGAAGGAGACAAGAGATAAGCCACTTTCGGACCTCTGTTTTTGTGTTCATAGTTAATTAGTTATCAGTTGTCGGTTATCGGTTTTCAGTTAAGAGTCACCTTGTGGCAGTCCAGTTTGCTGTATTCGCCACAGAAACCCTCTTTAACTGACAATTGACGACTGATAACTGATAACCATCTTTATCTCAAAATATCCTCGGGGCCATAGACCTCTGTGAAGACCGTCCAGATACCTGTGCGTTTATCGAAACGACTTAATCCACGATATGTGCCAAACCAAACGTAGTTCCTATCAATAGCCATAGAGAGGATACCGTTATGCGCCAAACCGTCCTCTCGCGTATAAGTCGTCCAACTATTTGTTAACTGATCAAATCGACTGATGCCCGCATTGTAAGTACCGATCCAAACTTCTGCGCCATCAACACCGATAGTGGTAACTTTGTTACTGGCGAGTCCCGCTTCGGTTGTGTAGGCAGCCCACACCTCTGTTCTTTCATTATAGAGGGTCACGCCGCGATCACTGCCAAACCAGACATTGTCGCCATCAATAGCGATACAACTGACTTCATCGCTGGCGAGTCCATCTTCCATTGTGATTGTCTTCCAGATGTCTCTACCGACATCGTATTTGCTCACACCTCGGCGTGTGCCGACCCAGACGTGTCTCTTGCTCGCTGTGATACACCAAATTTGGTCGGTAACCAATGATTCGGCGAACTCCTTAGATACGGCAGAAGGTTGGATCTCGGTCCCGGATGTGTAGGTAATCCATGCGTTGAGGTCATCTGCTGTGCGCGGATACTTCCCAATCCCGGAATTAGTCCCGACCCAGATACTATTGCCATCGCTGCTGACAGAAGTCACATTATTAGCGGGTAACCCATGCTCAGTCTTGTACTGGTCCCACTGCAGTGCTATTTTATCAAAGCGGTTCGCGCCATCGCGTGTCCCGACCCAGACGTATTGTTCATCTGTTACAATAGAACTCACAACGTTATCGGAGAGAGAGTCTCTCTTTTTTCGTCCATGCCGGTGCCAATGGCCCCCGTGGGTTTCTATATTTTCGGATCCACCCTCCTGTCGATAATTCTTCCAGGTCCCTAAAACCTTGTCATAGCGGGACATACCTTCGTCGGTGCCGACCCAAACGAAACGTTCATCGGCATCTACTGTCCGAACAGTGCGTCCAATAAGAGTGGGTAGAGCGGTCAATGGTGTCCAGGATTCTTTCCGCTTATCATAACGGGAAAGCCCGCGCAGGGTCCCTACCCATACATAGTCTTCATCGACTGCGAGTCCATACTCGCCGACATGATTGTGGAGCAGCCCCTTGAGATCTTTAAACGTTGTCCAAGTACCAGAGGCGAAATGAAATCGTCGAAGTCCTTCGTTCGGTGCAGCTAACCAGAGATAGTCGTCATCGGCTGCCAGTTCGAGCGTTCCGCGTCCAGATCGGATCGTCGTCCACTCCTTTGTACGCCTGTCGTATCGAGTGACACCTGCGTCGTCCCAAGGCCTGTAGAGTATCCAGACATCATTCTCTGTTGCGATAACGCGTCTAATGGTACTCGCAGCAAGCACGTCATTCGTTGAAAACGTCGTCCATTTTTTCGTTTTCTTATCGTATCGTGACAATGGACGGTTGCTGCCTCTGTCCCATTCTGAACGTGCCACCCAGATGAAATCATCATCTATAGTAATCCATTCGCCGCCTCGACCTGCCAGTCCATCCCTCGGTCCAAAATTCTTCCATTCACCAGTAATTTCATTGTACCGCGTGAGTCCACGGCCAGATGCGAACCAGACATTCGGTCCATCAACCCCAAGTGTCTTTATGCGCTCAATCTCACGGTGGCCTTCTTCTTCAACTACCTGCCATGTTCCAGTTGCTTTACTATAATGATTTAATTCCAGCCCTATTATCGGAATGACCCAGACACTCTGCTCACTGACAGCGATCTTATCCACATCATCTGTAGAGAGTCCATCTTCTGTCGTAAAATGCTGCCACGTATCTGCCCTTTTATCGTAGCGCAGCACACCGTAATCCGTTGTGAACCAGACGGCATTGGTATCGACATAACTCCAACGTATAAACGTCATAGATCTTTTTTGGGTGGATTGTAGAATATCTAAGCGTGTGAAACGCCGCCACGTCTCTGTTGGACGATGAAACCGCACAATACTACCGTTCGGTGAAGCCCGCCAGTTGTTGAACCAGATATAATCGCCATCAAATTTGATGTCTGAGACTCTGATTTCAAGGAACGGTTCCCGTACTGGACGGGATTGATGCAGTGCCTCTTTTCCATTTTGTACGTTATATTCAACAAGACCGATATCTGTCGCCAACCAAAGCGTTTCATCTGCCTCACACAGGATGTCTCGGATGTTATGTGGTACATTTGAGAGAGAACTCCAAGCATTGGAGGCAATTGTATAGCTTCCCAGGCCTTGGGGTGTACCGATCCAGAGGATGCCATCTCGAAAAGCGAGCGCGGTGACATTAGGCGAAGGCAATTGGGCATTAAAGGACAACGACACCCAACGCTGCCGGGTGCTGTCATATCTCGCAAGCCCTTGACCTGTTCCTACCCAAAGCGTCTCTTCCTTTCCTGTTTCGCTTGTGGATAGCAGGACATTAACATTGAGATTGGGAAGTCCGTCAGCAGCAGCATGCATCTTCTTATCGGCAATTGAATATCGCCAAATGCCTTCAGTGCCACCAAACCAGACGCTGCCATCGTGAACAAGCACAGATAATATAAGCGGGTTTTTGGGCGCGTCTGGCACGGCAAGCTGCGTCCATTTTTGAGATGTTGAGTCATACATGGCGGGTCCCAAAGTGGTGCCGATCCAGATGGTAGGATTAGGCTGTGCAGCGTCAGCATCAAGTGCTGTTATAAAGGCTTCACCTTGCGTCTCCGCTTGAGGTGGGGTATGAAATGCCCATTCATCATTAAGATATGTCCCTTCACCAAGTCCTCGATCGCTCCCAATCCAAATGGCTGTCGGAAACCGTCGGCTATCAGAAACCGTCGGCTGTCCGCTATCAGTAGGTTTGTTGTGGATGTTGCTTTTGTTATCACTGCCACGAGAGTCCTCTTGCTGACTGCTGACTGCTGATGGCTGATGGCTATTCTGGCTAATAAGTATTGACGTGACATAAGGCGTCGGCAATCCATCTTCTTTCGAGATAACTTCCCAGCTGCGCGTTTGAGCGGAGTAAACCGAAATTCCCGCAACAGTCGCTACCCAGAGGTTCCCATCGGCATCACGTGCTATATCGCGGACATCATTGTCGGCAAGAAAATCTGCTTGCTTGTAAATTGTCCATTCCCCGGTCACCTTATCGAAGCGACTCACACCATCTTCTTTGCTCGCAAACCAGACATCATTCCCTTGTGTAGTAATCCAACTGACATGGTTACTTGCTAATCCGTCTGCTTTGGTGTAATGCACCCATGTATTGACAGGTTTGATGAACCGATGGATGCCAGCATTGGCAGTTCCAAACCAGACTTGAAATCCATCTGAACGGATACAGGTGATCATATTGCTTTTCAGGAGATCGGTCTTCGTATACGTCTTGATGAAGGTCTGATCAACTTTGTTGTATTGACTGACCCCTTCTTTTTGCGTACCAAACCAAACGCTGTCATCGTCCACGGCAATCGTAGCGATCTCGCTGTCTATCAAGCCATCTGATTTTGTATAATTATTCCAAGAATCGGTGTCTCGGTGGTAACGACTCACGCCGCCTCTGCTGAACCTCGGATCCTCATCCCATCCGTGGGGATCCGGGTTTATTTCCCTATCTGTGCCGACCCAGACGTATTCTGCCTCGACTGCGATCGTTGTGATTATTTTGCTAACCAAACCGTCTTTTCGGGTACGTACCGCCCAACTATCAATCGTTTTGTCATAGCGGTTTAACCCCTCGGATGTGCCAAACCAGACGTAATTCCCATCCACGGCAATAGAGGAAACCTGGTCGCTCGCTAAGCCATCAATCGTTCGGAAGGTTGAAAAGGTGTCTGTTTGGGTATCGTAGCGGCTTACGCCTTCATCTGTAGCGAACCAAATCCACTGCCCTTCAATTGCAACGGCATTCACCATATCGTTTGCTAACCCATCTTCCATCGTATAGTGTAGCCATCTATCCTGCTGACGTATCCAGCGTGAAACCCCCCGTGCTGTCGCAATCCATACGTTGTCCGCATCGGCAGCAATACAGTTAACTTCGTTACTGACGAGCGTCCGTTGTACTGGCCATACCTTTTTCGGATGTGAATCTGCACCTGAACCCTCAAGTGGAACACTGGACTGCGGATCGGTGGTTACCAATGGACCACAACCGGTAATTATAAAAAGCAGAAATAAAAAAAGGAGACATACAACCGGAACGGTGTACGAACGGTTATGCTTGAGTCCTAAGCTTTCAAACATAATCGGAGGATCGTTGTCAGCTAATCGGTTCATCATTGCTAAGGTTACCCCTTCACCGCAGTTAATCCAAGAGTCATTTTAGTATTTGACAACTATTATGGCATAAATACATTTCATAAGCAAGAGAAGTGTAATTAAGGAATCAAAACTTGTTTGACAAAAATACAAAAATATCCTACAGTGTACGTGAGGAGTGGAACAAACAACTTGAGTGACTATAGAGATGGAGGTATTCTATGCCATTTGGCGGCAACGACTGGCTCGCTTTAACGAAGGAACCGATACTGGAACCGGAACTACCGATTTGCGACCCACATCACCATTTTTGGGATTTCCGAACCGAACGTATTCCTTATCAAGGTTATTTGCTCCATGAGTTGATTGCAGATATTGATAGCGGACACAATGTCCGTTCTACCGTGTTTGTTGAGGCGCGGGCAATGTATCGCGCTGATGGGCCGGAAGAGATGCGTCCTGTTGGAGAGGTAGAATTTGTGCAAGGGTTGGCGGCTGCGAGTGCAAGCGGTTTATACGGTCCGAGTCGTGCTGCCGATGCGATTGTTGGACATGCTAATTTGAACTTGGGTGAACGCGTTGCACCTGTATTGGAAGCCTTACAAGCAGCGAGTCCGAATCGATTCCGAGGTATCCGACACTCTGTCACCTCGGATCCACATCCAGAAATAGGTGGCACTTCCGCATATAGAACAGCCGGACAACTGGCGCGTGAGGATTTCCGTGCTGGAGCGCGGGTGCTGGCAAGTATGGCGATGTCCTTTGAGGCTTGGATGTATTTCCCACAACTTCCTGAACTCGTGGATTTTGCGAAAGCCGTACCCGATTTGACTATTATTCTGAACCATATCGGTGGTTTGCTGCGAGTTGGTCCTTACGGTGGTAAGGATGACGAAGTGTTAGCGACTTGGCGGAGCGGTATCGCTGCTGTGGCGGCTTGCCCTAACGTCCACATCAAACTCGGCGGTATCGGGATGCCGCGCACCGGGTTTGATTGGCACGAACGCGAAAAACCGATCGGTTCTGAGGAATTGGCGGGATCTATAGCACCCTTTATGAATTACTGTATTGAGCAGTTTGGGCCGGAACGGTGTATGTTTGAAAGCAATTTCCCGGTCGATAAGGTCTCGTTCGCCTACAATGTGATGTATAACGCGTTTAAACGTTTGTCGTCAGGTTACTCGGACGATGAACGTACATCTCTGTTTCATGACACTGCCACCCGTGTGTATCGGATAGATGTATGAATCCTCGCTTCAGTGGCACGATGATCAATTCCATCTTTTGATGTAGGCGCGGTTTTTAATCTCGCTTTAAATAGGAAACCTATTTTGCTGAAAATGCCTCGCCGTGGGAGTATTTGGTTATATTAACCCCTAAATCCCGTTATCGGAGCGGCTTTAATCGGGAATGCATCTGCCCTAAGTATTTATCAAACTCATGTTCGATTGATGAGAAACGCACCGAGGCATGGTTTCTCAACCATTTTCACCCTGATGGTCTGTGATGTTAGACAGGTCGTTCTGCCGTATTCATTTTCATAAGTTCACTTGAACTTATCAATCAACGCTTTGAGTTCTTCAAATGTGCCGTGATAAGAGATTGTCATGCCATCCGCGGAACGGACACCGCATTTCACGTGTATGGATTCACCAGTTTTGAAGTTAATTTGGGCAATGTGTTGTCCAATTCTACGGACACGTTGAACTCTGCTGAGTTGGATCTGCTTGCCACCGAGTTGAAGTTTCATAAACATCCCCTAATTTTCATGGTCCGTACAAATGCCATCATTCTGGGGCTTGGGTGTTTGATTGATGCACGTTTCCACACAGATGCTGAAGAAATACCCAAGCAAAAACCGCCTATGAAACGTCTGCTGTTAGTCGTAAGCATACGATTTTCCTTTTAGTTGGTTCTTCTATTGGTTGACTTGTTGTTGGCTTCAATATATTCTGCCAAGAGTGTTTTTAGGTCTTCAGGAGTTCCAGCGAATGATATAGTGTTGTTTGGTATTTTTACACTACATGCCACGGTTATGGATTCTCCGGTTATGAATTCGAGTATGCAAACTCTTGGGCCGATGGGTTTGAAGTGATTCACCTTTTCAGGGTCTATTGTCTTGCGACCAAGACGAATTTTCATGGTGTTCCTTTCGTAGATGGGTTAGGTTGGTATCCATTGCTTCTGAATTTCTTTTCAATTAAAGTCAACTAAGAGATTGGGGGTGGGCGTAAAGATTTTGATAAAAACGCCTTTATATGCCCACAAAATACCTCCCAAACAAGACTTCCATTGTAGAATCCAAAACATGAAATTGCTCTCAGTAGTTCCGCTTCTGCTTCTGCTTCTGGCATATCTCCAGAGAATTCGTCTACAAGCCATAACAGACTGGATGCGGTTGTGGCAGTACCTATAGCAAAGGTGGTAATTATATTATTCATCGACTGAATTCAATCGCGTTGTATCGGGTTTTCCCTTAAAACCGATATACTGGGTTAACTCAACTTTGGGTATATCGGTCCGCAGGTGCCTTTTAGTATCTGGTGAGTGTCTAAATGCCTCCCCTCACCAAAGACCGCGCGGGTATTCTCCGTTGCATAAGCCACTAACGTGTCATGTGTTCCGTTTATCAAAAACGCCTTGAAGTTGCGGTACAGGAATGCCCCAGTGATTTAGGAGCCCTGCTATACGTTGTTGGGTTTCATCCGATAGTGTGTGATGCCCATATAAATTCGCCAGATGCCAGGGGATGTACTCTAACCGAATGAAGCGTTTATTCTTTATTTTCACGCTCAAGTTGTCGTATTTCCTCATTCTGCGGTTGGCGTGAGACTTATTTACGCCGAGGTGGTTATAGATCGGCGCGGTCGCAGCGTACCATTCACCATCATGGCTCCTCAGAGTGACATTCAATTTGCTCAAGAAATCAAGTAATTGCGTTCGCATAAAAGATTGCATTTGGGGTATCTTCCGATTCGGTTTTACGTCATCTATTTGGACTTCTAAAGTTCGGTTGATCTCAAGGTATCAAGGAACACTCGCTAGCTGAAGCTGACGCATCGCGTCAATCTGTTTACTGTGAAAGGCTGTTGCGCATAAGGCGATGTTACTAATAGCAGCAACAGTGAACATTTGATATACACTTCGTACAGGTCCTCACAACCGATTGTAAGCTAATTGAATGCACTATCTATAAAAATTGGCGAGGTTGGGCAACCCCACCAGCGAAGCGGGTATTTTGGGTCTTCTTAGGACATACGCCTGATTTTTAATTTCGTTTTTGTCATGGTCTTACTCCCCTAAAGAAAATGTTTCTTTAATTCTAAATGCCATTATAGTTATGTTTAGACAATTTCTATAATTATTTGTATTTATAAATTTAAAAGTCTGCACATAACTGTAAATTATATGATATTTTTAGGGAAAAAGCAAATTATGTCAATAAAAATTGCATAATACTTTAAAATTTCATCCGGTTTCTTATGAGAAAAGTCCATTTTCTAAATACCGCGGGGATCTTTAACACATTTATCGAAACTCACAGACTATCAGCAAAAGTGATTACCCTACATTATTTGTTTTACTTTCCCCAAAATGCGAATATAAATGTGGTTTGTTAAAACGCCAGTTTGAAAAAAGTATTAGAAGCCAAGAAGGCATACGCACATTGAGCAAAAAAGCAATATATTCATCCAAAAAGACGGGAGCTTTAGTGATCTAACCCCCTAAATCCCCGTATCAGGCGGACTTTAAGAAAAAATGCGTAGATCCCTAAGTCTTTATCAAGCTCAGGTTTGTTAAAGACTTGGTACTAAACTTGCGAAAGCAAGTTATCTCCTTTACCCGTGATGGAAAAGGAAGAGAACACAAATTCGGATCTGATGTGAACATTTATCGCAAAGGTTTGCCAAAAAATAGAGGTGAATTACAAAAAGTTTTATCAAGATATTACTGTATTTTTTATTTTAATTCAATAAGATATGGCGCAATCTAACTTAGGCTTAAGCTCTGATTACTATTGACTTTATATCAAATTTAAAACTTGACAAAAAATGAAATTTATGATAACCTAAGTTGCCATTTTTAAGCAGCATAACTTTTATTTCGTATTTAATCTTGGATGGTGCTATAATAATCATATCGAACCATATTTTTCAAATATGAAATTAAAAAGTATAATTGCAATTTTACGACTTTTGTGATTTAACTCGCGAAGGTCAGGGATTCTACTTTGGATTTTAGCGTTCTCCTTCTTGGCAGAATAGGTATCTGGAATTTACCCAGCTCAAGAAAAACGCCTTACTGTAGGGAAGTGTGTCAATGACAACCAATGTCTTGCAAGATGTGATTGCACGCTGCCACCAACGGCATGGGAAGCCATTAAAGCAACGGAAGACGACTGTAACACCTCGGCTTTACAAAGGGCTTCCTTACCATTTCACAGTCTATTGTGCACACAGATACCCTGTGATGCTTCAAGACTTAGAGGCAGCAAATATTTCCTTTATGCCGATAGGACAGGCCCCAGGAACTGACCGACCGCCGCGATCTTTTGGAGGCGATCGGTTCTTGAAACGTCAACAGACGGCAAACTGGGCCACCATCCAATGGTTGAAGTCGTGGGGGATTCACGTGTATACCGGTATGCCGTCGGCACGCGATGGCGCGCCCTGGCACGATATTGCCTTTACATATCAAGCCTTATGTGCTGCACCTGATGCCGTTCTTGCTTGTGTTCAAGCACTTGTTGATGCCGTTGCCAACCCGTTGTTGACGATGTCAAACTCCGGGGGGTTGCGCTTTTCTTGCAGGGTACCGGGGTACCTGCACCCGAACACCAAGCGAGCAAGATTGTATGTCTATAAAGGTCCACCGACAGCAGAAGATCCCCACCAATACGACGCGTATCTTGAAATTTTCGGTGAGAAAGGACACACTTGCTGGGATGCGCTCGCTGAAATCCTGCTCGGGGACTTGTTAGATCCGCCTGTGATTCCTAAAGAGGTTCTCTTTGCCCCTATCGATGCACTTCGCGCTGTGCTTCATGAACCGGTTCCCCAAAGCCTTCAATACAAGGAGAGTGCCTCCGACGTGCCATACTCTCTCGGATCGGGTAAACTCGATCTCGCCAAAGAGGCGTTTTTCAAGCGCGGGTTTTCTTATCTCAAGCAAGAGGATGGATGTCACTATTGGGACCGACGAAGTAGTGAGAGCGGCAACACGGAGGTATCACTGTGGGAAAACGACGAAGGCGTGTGGGTATGTGCCTCTACCTCTGATGTTGGGCTGCCTATGGAAGCCACACTCATAACAGATGTTTGGGAGGATACTGGCATCCTCCTGCCTGTCCCCGCGACGGGGCTCCCTGTAGATGATAAGGTGCCTGCCATTCGGGAAGGGACACTCAGTCCATTGGCAATAAAACGTCCGGCTCCGGTCTTGCACAAGTTTAGACCTACAGAAGATATTCACGAAACACGAGAAAAAATTAGCGTTCAGGTGCAGCGTGCTTTCGATAGGAGCGTGCGCGTTCTTGGATTTATTTCCGATATAGATGCGGAGAAAGATGATGAAGTAGAATCCCTTCTGCAAAATAGTGAGGTAATTTACGTGCAGGATTCTGAACTTGCGGCAGAAGCAGAGCAATTTTTTCATAAACGAAATGTGGGATCGGTCACACGCTGGCGGGATCGGATGTATCTCTGGGATGAAGTGAAAGATATCCCCGTTGACATCCGCATGGCAACTCCTTTTGAACATGGCAACGTCTGTGAGGATCCTCAGCGGTGCGAAGCACTTGAGAAAAAGGGTGGGAATCCGAACGAAATTATCTGTCCGCAGTGCCCCGTCTATACAGCATGTCAGGCGCGTGGTTATCTATCACAATTCTCCACATTACAAACTACCAAAACACAAATATTAGAGGATTCTCGACTATTTTTAGATCCACAATACGGAAAAATAGTGGAACGACTTCTCGAAAGGCAGGATGGAACACATCCGCTTTGTATCATCAATGTCCTGAGAGAAAACGCGCTGTTTCTTGAATGCGAATTATCAAAAACTGTATTAGAGGAATGGGTTGCCAACTGGCGAGGTAGTGCCTTAGGAAACTTTGCCATACTCCTACTCAATGCAGTAGGAATCAGAGACAAATCCCATGCTCACTCCATCAAACGCCTCCGGACAGTGATGCAGACGTTTGAATGGCTGGGAAAAGAAATTATCCAACAGATGTGCAACGTCAAAGTCCAGGGCAGAGTGGTCGAACGAGGGGCAATTGATGCAGAGACCGGAGAAGAATTAGCACGCTATACAATCGAGTTTGAGCGAGGGATTTCTGCTTATATTCCTTTGGACGCTACAGCTGTGGATAGACTGGCGGCACAAGAGTTGCCCCTTTTTGAACTCCACACTTTTGTACCGAATGAAGACATGAAAATCTTGATGCCTATAGCGGATGCTGTCAGGCTGGGGATCTTGGATGCGGCAACTATTGAAAACATTCAGGAATTCCCAACCGTTTGTTCGGATCCAAACTGGACGTTCTGGCATCAACTCAAACGTTTCTTTCTCCATTACAGGAGGGACACCGACGCCCCGATGCAATGGGAGGACGAAGTCCTACGTTTCTGGGTGCCGCCGGCCCTACATCCAAGTGTCAGACACCTTTTGGTCACCTCCCCAGCTCTCTACGGCGAGCATCTACATCGGACGTTCTTGGATGCGGAAACCGAGATTCTTTCCACCCAACCGATAGCGTGGGCTCCTGGGAACCGCGTTTTCCAGATTCGCACCGGGACTTATCCATGGAAGACAATTTTAGATATCAATAACACGTGGGATGTTCTTGGAGTGTCTGAAACAGGACAACACATTTTTTCGAGAATCCAAGCTGAAATTGAACGGGATCCGAATATTAAACACGGGATTATAACGCATGTTTACACAATTAGACAGCTGAAGGATATCGCGAAAAATGAGAACGTCTGTTTTTTGACGGCTTTCCGAAGGGTGAAAGGATTGGAAACCGCTTTTCAAGAGGCAGAAGTCATCTGGATAGTTGGCATGCCGGAAATAGAACCACACGCCATTTTGGAGCGCACGCAGACCTTGTTTGGAAACGATGAGGAACCGCTCTCCTATCAAATGGAACCTGAACTCTACCGTTACAAAGACGAACGCGTCCAGAGCATTTATGAAAAGACGGTCACCTGTATATGCACACAGATTATAGGACTAGCTCAGCTGAACCGCTTGGCAAACAAGAAAGTTGTGTTGATTACGGGGTTGCGAGTTCCTGAGATCACCGACAGACCTGAAACGCTCCTTTTTGACTGGGCAGATTTCGAGGTTGCCGGTGGGTTAGACAAACTTTCCGAGGTGATAGCGACACGCCAACGTTTTGAGACAGAACGCGACAATCTGACACCTGAATCCGGCAGACAAGAAGTAGAACGTATATTAGGATGCTCCCCAAGGCAGGCGAACCGAGTCTTGCAAAGGCTGAGGGGTGGGAAAATCGCACGCATCCCTTTCCGAGAGCAAATTCTCGCACTTCTCGCCGATGGACAGAAAAAAACACCCGAACTCGTGGCGGCGATTCAAGGACATCCAAAAGCAATAAATACTGAACTCACGCGCCTTGTGGGGATCGGTGAAATTGTAAAGGTTCGACGCGGTGTTTATACACTGCCAGAGGCGTAAAGTGATGTCCGGTGCTTTTGATTTCATTGTTGACCGATTCCAAACGCTCAAGTATGTAGATTTTATTCACCTTGAACCAGTTTGAACTTATGCGCGGCTTCTTCTACGCCAACGAATCGGCTGTAGATCGCTACACGGCTGAGTTTGCCTTCCCAATTCCGACCGCCACTCGCTTCATCACCGAAAAGCAACCGATAGCGTTCCCAATTGCTGAAATCCCCTTGCGTTCCGTTGCTAACATGGACAAGTTCGCCATTGATATAGCAGTAGACGTTTCCTTGAAAATAACTAACGATAGCGTGTGTCGATTTCCCCGCCTCAATCTTACCGAAAGAAAACTCACCGCCTAATCCGTTTGATCCAGTCCGTGGCGTGCGAATTCTCACAGCAAAACGATTTCCATCCTGTCCGAAGGTGAAGTTGCGATGGGTAATGTCATTTGAAAACGTGATAATCCGGGCGGGACCATCCTGATTCAGATTCTCCGTTGTAACGAGACACTCAAGTGTTAATTGATTGCTTTCCTGACACGCTGCGAGCAGCGTATCATTGACAGCCTCTGCAAGAAACGCACCGCCGGTCAGATTCATCCGTCCATCTTCACCGATTGTTGCATCGCCGCGGGGTTCAATATCTCCACTGTCTTCAAGCGTGCCGTGCCAGAGAAAAACGAGCCCATCGCGTGAACCGGGGAATTCTGTGTGCGTTCCGATGTCAGCGGGTGCTTCCGGTGATACGTGAATTGCGAGAGATGTCGTTGCCGTGTCACCCTCCGGGTCCATCACCGTGAGCGTTACAACGTATTGACCAAGGCTTTCGTAAACGTGCGTCGGATCCGATTCAGTGGATGTTGTGCCGTCTCCGAAAGTCCAGTGGTGTGCCAGATCGCCTGCTGCTGAGAAAGTCACTGTAAGTGGGGCACTACCCTGAAGCACATCGGCGGATGCTTTCGCCTCCGGACGGAGTTTCTCGCCGGGTGCGTACGGTGTAAAGCGATAGGCAGAACCACCGTTCGGTGCAGCGAACGTATATTCCCCGGGCTGTGCCGTACCGACTGGAACGACTTTCATGTTCCAAGTATCTATACGATCGACTTTATAGGGTTGTTCTCCCTTCAAATCCAGTGTTATCGTCTGCGGATCGGTTGTGTAAGTGAGATAATATTCCCCGTGTTTGGCAAGGACATATCTCCCCGCTGCATCGCCGATCGGTTCAAGCGTATCAAACGCTGGTGCATCCGCCATGAAGTCTTTGAGAAATGCAATTCGCGATGGACTCTCACCGCGCAACACACCGCCCTTTGCCCACCAGAGGAGGTCTTCCGGGTGTTTGTATGTTTCTCCGTGTCCGACGTAGCACCCGGAAACGGTGCCTGCCCAGAAGTTTTGGACCATCTGTTCTGCGGTGATATTTCCCCACCCCTGCGGAACATCGCCTTCATAGCGGCACTCATCATAGATAACAGGTTTTCCGTATTGCGTGCGATAGTTGATACCTTGGGTCATGTTAGAGGTTTGGATGCTGGTGTGTGTTACCCATGGCTTATTGTGGTCATACCAACGTCTACAGTTATGGATGCCACGTAAACGCTGATAGGGATCGTGATCTCGGATAACTTGGAAAAATCGGTCCCAATCTGATTCCTGTTTCGCAGGCATGATGTCAAATTCATTTGCGAGGGACCACCAGACGTTACGGAAAGCCGCTAAACGTGCGACGGCATATCGGATATACCGGTCATCACTTTCGGCATCCATGTTTTCAAAATCCCACCGGTCATAAGTATGAAACAGGATGATGTCTGCTTCAATACCGAGGTCCAACAAGTCTTGAACGCGCTGCTCGAAGTGCTGCCAGAATTCTGGGTTGAATCTTGTGAAGTCCCAATCTTTTAAGGGTTTTCCTTCAAACGGGTAGTGGACGGGTTCATTTTTGTTGTAGACGTAATCTTTTGGAAAAATGCACATCCGCATCTTGTTAAAGGGTGCTTCGACGAGCGTTTCGAGCGTCTGTTCCTCCATTGCCTTGCCTTGATGTGCCCAGGCATAACAGGTCGTCCCAAATTGGTGATACGGCGTTCCATCGGCGTATTGCAAGTAGAAGTCTTTATAGACCTGCACGGGTCCGTGGTTTCCTTCAGAGGGTTCGATGCACGTAAACTGCCCGGTCTTGCCGTTGAGTTCGGCGCGGTTACTTTTTGTTCTGTACATCCATTCGCCGATTGAATCCGGCATGAAGCGGATTTTGTATATTCCGTCTCCGTCATAGAAACCGTGTGGCTCGAAAGTCCGACCACTTTGCTCAAATTTTGCTGTCAATTCGACTTCAGTGAACGAATTTCCAGTGTCCGGTCCATCCAAGGTTAATTCAAATATTCCCCAACGTTCAACCATATTCACCTCCGATTTTTTTTGTGCATTCACGGCAGCTGCTATACCTAAGAAAAAAGCAGCCGTGAAGATTATTATTCGTAAGATATATCTTGTCATTGCAACCTTCCGTTAGGCGAGGTACAAACTTTTAATTTATTCGATTGTGTCTCCGCTGCATTTCGGTGTTGACGGCGCGAATACCAGCCACCGTCTCGTCAATCTGATTGTTTGCGTGGTCGCGAAATCCGGACTTGCGGGCGTTGTTCTTAATGTAGGCACCACATAGGTGGTATCCGACGCATTGCGGGATATCCCAAAGGGCATCCATCACTTGGCGATAGTGGTCTGCATCGTGCAAACGGTCCGCTGTCGGGGGCCAGCGGGTGTCACCGTGGGCGCGTATATGCCCCGCCGCGTCTGCCAGCAGAACCGGTTTGTCTGCGAAATCAGCCCAGTGTCGCATCTTCGTAGCGATATTCTTCACTGTGCCAAAACATTGAAAACTGAACACATCAACGTAGGGCAGTGCTGCACGTACCACCTCTTCGGGTAGCACTGCATTTGCCTCCCATCGGTCACCGAGGATTAGGTGGTTCGGGTCATAGCGACGGATAGCGTCATGGGTGATCCTGTAGTAGCGTTCGGCGATGGCAGAGAGTTCGCGGCGGCCCGCCTCTGATGCGAGCAGGACTGGATCGACTAACGATCCACGCCACTTCGTGGCAGGCGAGGCGTGCACCCACTGCGGACAATCGCAGTAGAAGTAGCCGATCAGTTTCGGATCGTCGCGCAAGCGTACGCACTCATCGCGGGCGACGTAGTCGCACCACTCCTCGAAGTCAGAGCTCATCAAGTCGGGCATACGGACCTCAACTTGCCACTGATGTGCCTCGGTGAAAGGTAGCAGGTGGCAGTAAGGCATGTCCGCCCATTGGTATTCCTCATAGGTGAACGGGCGCGAATGGCGGTGGTAGCCTTCGGTGATGATTACGACTTCCTGAGTCCAGCCAATTGTATTAAAGCCCCAGTCGCGTAGATCATCGGCGACTGCGCGTAGCCACTGTTCATGGCTGTTGTCGAACTCGCGCTCCCACACGCCATCCGACGCTGCATACCGCAACGCAGCTGAGTCGATATGGTTCATGCCGATGGACCAGAACAGCGCGCTATCGGGTGTGACGAACCACCAACGTCCGTCCCGCTTCTCAATTGTGTAAAAACCAGCCATTGTGGTTGGCGTTCCTTTGTGATAAAGCACAAACGCACAATAATGCAGGTCGCATTTGGGTGAGTACACCGCAAAACCGAACCTACCGGAGGATGTAAAGTGTTTCTTTATTTTTAGGTTTCGCTATAGATTATTTTCCGGGCGGTTTGATCATTAAATCTTCAATAATACGGACAAACTCATCGTCCGACAATTTTGGGTCCAAGTAAGACCTGAAACTGGGTTTCATCTTCCACTCAAAACCGTTCATTAGTCTCCCACTGCCTTCTGTAACCTCAGTAAAATAATCACCGAGACCACGCACACCGTATAAGACCGCAAGTTGGTCCCAACTGGAACGCCCTTTGTACTGCTCGTTGAATCGACGATAATACGCCTCCCGCACAGGATTTCCAGCAGGCGTTTCCGCGAGTCTCGCCCCCGTGTGTACAGACGCTCCATAATGGCTGATAACGAGAGATGTGGGCCAATTGTGGATCACATATTCCGATTTACCAATCAGATCGTGGCGGATCGTGTTATAAGGATCATCAACAAGCCCTGCCATCACTACCAATTCAGTGACTTTTTGAGAAATGAGGTCAGGATCGGTTTTCAGGAGATCGTAGAGATTGTTGAGGAACCCAACGCTAATAATTGTCACTGAGTTATCGGGTTGCTCACCAAGTACTTGCAGATAAAGTTCCAGAGAACTGGGTGTTGGAATAGTCGGGAGATCGTGTGGGAACTTAGCGATGGTGTCCAGGTAACTGGATTCGTCAGGGTCAGCGAGATCGCCTTTATAGATACCGATGGGAATGTTGCCCCGGTTGTACCACGTATTTATCGCGCAGATAGCATTGGCAGCACTTGGATGCACTTCATTGAAACTAATAGCGAGGATTTCTGCCTCCCCACTATTTGCTAAGGTATGCAGCACAGCGAGTGCACCGACATCATCTACGTCGGTAGACATATCCGTCTCAAATATTACCTTTTTGGGGGGCGTTATTTCGGTATCTTGTGCCTGCAAATTGGATGGTGTCATAATCATAACAAAAAGCGTCAATACTGTCGCAAAGGACAAAACTTTCAAGTTTCGCCGTAAATAAAAGAAGATTGAATACTGCATTTAAATCTATGTGTTGCCGGATGAACCGAAAAAGGTCTCTTTAGTGCTGAGGTTTTTCCATCTTTCAATAATTTCGCCGTAAATCGCGGGTTCATCTTTATCGTGAATGCGGTCCCGTGCATCCAGCCAAGCCACAATCCGACGCACTCCTTCAACAAATGGGATTGTATAACGGAAGTTCAAATCTGCTTTCGCCGCGGCGTTATCGAAGATGTTGTTGTATTGGAAATTTTCTTTGCACCATTCTGTTTCCTTTGGAGCAATCTCAAACAAGAAATCAGTCGGTATATGAATTAGATCGGGTGCTGCTGCAGTCATCGCTTGTGCGACTGTCTGGTGGTACTGGTTCCACGTCATCGGTTCTTCGCTTGCCGTATGGTAACCTTTACCGAATGTCTTCTCATTGCCAACAGCCTCAGCGAACGCCTGCCCCACATCGTCACGATGGCACGCTGCCCAGAGCGAAGAGCCATCGCCGTGTGTGATAATCGGTTTTCCGAGACGGATTCGGTTGAAGTAATAGGCACCCCCGAGTCCAAGCGAGTGAATCAGCCCGCGCCTCTCGCCGTAGGTGTGCGCGGGACGGATGATTGTGACCGGAAAATCGCCGCGTTCGTGTGCTGCTTCCAAGAGTCGTTCGCACTTTGCTTTATTGTAGGCATACGGAAAAGACTGCATCGGTTGCCGCTCTGCCTCCTCTCGGATTGGATAGCGACGCGCGGGTTTGGTGTAGACATCGACCGTGCTACAGAAGATAAATTGACCAATGTTACCCCGAAATGCTCGGATGGCACTCTCAACGTCCGCCGGTCCGAAACCGATCATGTCAATGACTGCGTCGAAATTCCCCGCTTCTGCCATCTGTGCTTCAAAAGTGGCGTAGTCCTTACGATTGCCGGTAATAGTGTTATATCCTTCTGGAATATCGGTATCCGTCTGTCCACGGTTGTAAAGCACCACATCATCGCCACGTGTAATGAGCGTGCGCGTAATCGCAGTGCTAATCAACCCTGTGCCACCAATGATCAAAATCTTCATCAATGTCTCCAATCCGTTTGAAAGGCGAGAATTACCCTATGGCTAAGTATACTTAAAAAATTGACAGATGTCAAGGACTTCCGTGCCACCAGATTTTTGAACAAAACTGTTCAGAAATTGGACACTAAAAATAATATGGCTGTCTAATATTCAGTGAAAACCCGCTTTCAAAGATATTTTGCGCTTGAGTTGCCTTTGGCATGAAAGTTGCTTAGTATATTAAAACGCTCAGTAAACCTGGGAAAGCCTACCTCCTTGGGGAATACGGAGCGATGCAAAAGGCTTTCCCTTACCTCAATTACTGCATCGCTCCCTCTATCCGTCTGTGCTATGTGCAAAGGAGAAAGAATCATGAAAAGGTGGAAGGGCTTACTTTTTATACTCGCTTGTTTATCACAGATTGGCTGCGCCGCGCTTTTTACGGAGCAAGAATATGTCTTGATCGATCGTCCAGTGAGTGAAAAGGCAACTTTCAACGGAGAAATTTATTCACTCCCAGAGAGAGCGGATATTCGGAAAGTTGTGCTGCTCGGTTCTGGAAAAATCCGAAACATTGAAATTCGCGTGCGTGACAGGAGAAATCAATGGGAGCCGGTTAAGAAAGTGCCAGGCGGCATCGAATTCCCGTTTGAAATCTCACTTATTGCTGAGACAGACGCTATCAAAATTATAAAATACTCAATGACTGGAGCCGGGAACATTGAGACGATTCAGTTTTACACGGTTGCTGATAAAGGTGATTAGAAATAATCCATTGCCCCATACGGGAAGTTCGACTTCAATGATTTGGACTGCGAAGACTGCACTTCTTCGGGCATTTTTTAGACCGTTTCGCCCCTTTTTGTGCAAGTTTGCGGCGTACTCACCCAAATGCGACGTGCATTAACAGTTGTAATACCAAGATAATGGGCATATTTAACATATTTGGCATTGGCATGAAAATTGCTGACATATTAAACAACGCTGAGTAAACCATGGGAAAGCCTTTCTCCTTGGAGAAACACGGAGCGATGTGATCGGCTCTCCTATCTCACTTGCCGTATCGCTCCACCTATCAACCCGAAATACTATATGCAAGGAGAAAAATCATGAAAAGATGGAAAGGTCTACTCTTCATACTCGCTTGTTTATCATATATCGGTTGTGCCACACTTTTGACAGATCAGGAGTACATCTTGATCAATCGTCCAGTGAACGGGAAGGTAACTTTCCACGGGGAAATTTATTGGCTTCCAGAAAGTGCGGATATTCGGAAAATTGCGCTGCTCGGTTCTGGACAATTGCAAAACATTGAAATTCATGTTCGCGATGAGAGCAGACAATGGGAACTCGCTAAGAAAGTACCCGGTGGGCGGCTTCCATTTGAAACTCCACTCACTGCGGAGACAGATGCCGTTAAAATCATAAAGCTCTCAAGAACAGCTAATAGTCGCATTGAGACAATTCAGTTTTACACCGTTGCCCTCAAATAGCGGGATTTTATGATTCTCACAGACAAAAGGAGTAAAACAATGTGGACTCGGCTTTGTACACGAATAGTTTTCTTGGTTATCGTGGTGGGAACGGCGTGGGCACAGGAACTCGATTTAGAATTGGAGTGGATCCGACTTGATAACGGGACACCCATGCACTATGTATCGGTACTCGAAGGGGCAGATCATCGACTCTACGCTGGTACATCAGCGGGCTTACTTTTTTCCGAAAACGGCGGGAATACATGGTCGCCTACTACATTCGGGAATGAAGATGAGGTCATTACTACATTCGGAAATGAAGATGAGGTCATTACCACACTTACAACCGATCGAAATACCGTTTATGTCGGAACGTGGCGACACGGAATATTCCGATCAGATGATGCCGGAGAAACATGGAAACCCTTAAATGAGGGTCTACGCTTCCAAGATGTAGATGGAGAACACTTTTACGGCACAGTCCGACACATCCTTATCATCGACAATACGATCATCAATGTGATGTACCACGGGGGCACCTACATCTCAACAGATCGTGGAGAGACATGGCACGACGTTTCAGAGGAGTGGTATGCGGGCAATAGCATCTACGCAATAACAGCGTTCGACGGTTATCTATGGACTGCCATCTCAACCAATTCGATGGCGCGATCGCCCGACGATGGACTGACATGGCAAAATCTTCCATTCTCCCAATGTGACCGCACTAATGATTGGGCAGTGCTTCAAGGGCAACTGTATGTCGCAGGCCAAAAAGGCGTCGGACGTTGGAGCGAAACACTGCAAACATGGGAATATCCGATGGACGGATTGCCAATTGATAACACTGAGGATTCAAATGACCGACCGTACGTCTATAGTTTCGCTGTCCGCGGTGGGTACTTATTTGCCGGATTGGCCACTCATGGTGTTTATGCCTTTGATGCTCACTCAGAGACGTGGTCTGCCATGGGACTTCAGGGATTATCTATTGACGCTCTCCTTTCGTACGGAGACGGACTATACGTGGGGACGCGAGATAACGGCATTTACCGTGCCGAACTTCCGGTTATCCCACCTGTTTCTGTACAACCGCACGGAAGGACAGTAACAACATGGGCTCACCTGAAGCAGACCACTTATAGGCGAGATTGATTGTTTTATCCGGACTACTGCACTATTCGGAGGTTTCTCATGAAAACGCACAGTACTCTTATAAGACGAAGTTTTCAAACTGCTATTGTCCTAATGAGCCTTGTCTATTTTTCTTCTCTTGCGTTTGCGATTGAACCGATTGGCACGGTTGGGCAACCTTTTCCAGAACAGCACGCTTTTCTTTCCAATGAAGCCGTTGTACGTGTTACTCCAGCACGTATCCAAATTATTGATACGAATACCGGCGCGGTTATAGATGAATTCGCCGAACGCAGGTATTTCAGCGATGTCGTGTTGAGTCCAGATGCCTCACATTTAGCAATTTTTACACATGCTCATGATGGAAAGAGTGCTACTGTAAGTATCTGGAATGTTAAGGCCCGCGAGCAAGTCAGTGAATGGAGAGTCGGATTCCGCATCTATGATGTCGCGGCATTTAGTCCGGCAGAGCCGCTGTTTGCAATCCCATCTAATGATGGAATTCATCTCTGGAATTGGCAGACTGGTGAGTACCTCGAAAGAATGGTAGGCGCACGGCGTCCATTGAAATCGTGTTATTACTTCGACAACGGCAGCTCGTGTACATCCGGTCTCCGTGATCGAACTGCGATTTTTAGTCCGGATGGTCGTTATCTAATCGTCGCCTCAATGCGACCTGATATTGAACTCTGGAATGTTGAGACGCGCCGGTTAGAAACACACTTTGAGGGGCACACAGGAAATTGGGTTGAAGATGTCGCTATCAGTCCGGATGGCAGATACATCGCGTCGTTCGAGAGAGGACCCGCTTCCGTTCACGTGTGGGATGTGGCATCGAGGCAGTTACTCTGGAAAGCACAAAGCGGCGTTGGAAGGATTTCAGATGTGGTATTCAGTCCAGATAGTCAACACCTGTATGTTACGACTGAGACCGCTGGACTGAGTCGGTCTGCTCCCGGACCCTGGCAAGGATGGGATGATCAAGTCCGCATCTGGAATGTCAAATCGGGGCAGCAGATTGATACGTTTGGCAGTGAGTTCCGCGAATTAAAAGAGTTAACACTATCACCGAACGGGAAAATCGTGCTTCTGCACTATTGGGACGCTGTCGTAATATGGGATATAGAGGAAAAGCGACCCTTGAATGTGCAGACTGGTTTCCTCAGAGATCGGTTCTACGATGTGGTGAGGTTGAGTCCTGATGGAAAAACCGTAGTTTCTACTTCTGAATACTTTATTAAGACATGGGAGGTCGCGTCCCAGCAGATGAAACGTATCATTTCGGCAGAAGGTATGACTTTCGAGGGGCTTGCAATCTCTCCAGACGGTCAGAAACTCGCTGTTGGCAGGGACCCTTGGGTTGAGGTCCGCAACCTTCAGACCGGTAATATTGAAATCCAATTTCTCCAGCCTATTGGGAACCTTGAAGAAATTGTCTTTAGTGCCTCTGGAAGGTGGATTGCAACGATGACTTACTGGGAAGGGCTTTCCATTTTGGACACCAAAAATCCGGAGAAACTACAACAGATTAAGTCAGAAAATCCACTTGCATCAATACATATTTATTACCAGATCGCCTTCAGCAAAAATGACGAATATTTCGCTGCTTCCGGCAGAACGAGAGACCATCAAGATTGGATTCAATTATGGAAACGCGAGGGTGATACTTTCGTCTTTCAATATGCATGGCAGGTGCCAGAACTTCTTAACAGCCCAATGCCAACGCTTGCCTTTACTTCTAACACAGATGGTTCAACGGTGTTAGCAGCATCTGGAGACTTGGAACTCCACATCTGGAAACTCTTGTTAGACGGTCCTCAACTTCTAACAACCTTGGATGGAGGATATCACCCAGTGCACTTTAGCCCAGATGGCCGCTATCTCTTTGCCCGTCGAGACGGTTACTCTCAAGTCTGGGACTGGCAGACAGGCACACCGCTTGAGCATCCATCCATTCCAGTGTATTTTGACATCAGTCGAGAGGGGGGCATTCTGCTTTCGGAGGCAGTAAGCGGTCAAATCCGCATCTGGGATGGAAGTGTACTGCTACCTTCGCAGCCTGTTGCCGTTGAGCCAGGAGGTAAACAGGTGGTTATGTTGGGAGCGGTAAAACGGGATCAGCTCCTACAAAACTTTCCGAATCCGTTCAACCCAGAAACATGGATTCCGTTCCAACTCACAGACGAAAGCCATGTCACGATTCAGATTTACAGTTCAACGGGTCAGTTGGTGCGACGCTTATCTCTCGGATTAATGCCTGCTGGCGATTATTCCTCACAGGCACAAGCCGTCTATTGGGACGGACGTAATCAGATCGGTGAGTCTGTGAGTAGTGGTGTCTATCTCTACACAATTCACGCAGGCGATTTCTCGGCAACCCGTAAAATGCTTATTCAGAAATGAGACGGTTTGATGGTGACGAAAAACTTCAACGCCTCCAGTTAATTCGTCCGTAAGGAGGGACTTAACCAATGGATAAGTTAAAACGAGCGATTAATTTTATGCTTGTAGCGGCTTGCGCCCTGAGCACATCTGTCTTCTATAGTTGTGGCGCGGACAGTCTCGGACCCTACCAACCGCTCTTGCCTGCCATTGAGAGCGAAGCTAAGTTCTCAAACAGATTTCAATTGGAAGAAGAACCGCAATTTTTCTACGACCTCTACGGTAAAGAGATCGTGGAAGGCAATGAACTTAATACGTATACTGATCAGAAAGAATTTGATCAGAACGGTAAATTAGTGGTTGGGTGGGGCGGACAACTCGATAGCCTTCGTTTCACGACGCAATTAGACCGGACCATTTTGGTTGAGGAAACTTTTCTCGGTAGACATACGGAGTTTGCTATTGGCGATCACATGCGTTTCAAACCCGCTACTCTGTTTCCAAACCGATATATTCTATACAAAACTGAATTTGATGGGCTTCGGTGGGACATCTCTTTTGCCCAAGAACACCATCTCTTTAGCCTCATCCACTCACGTATTTCTAATCCTATTAAACTAACAGATGATACCTTAGTGCAAAGACTCGCAGGGGATCTTGGACGCCGAAACGGCTTGAACCAATCAAGCGGTGTCAGGAACATAGAAAACGCCCGCCTCATCGGTTTTCGTGGACAAGGACTTTTAGGCGAAATGTTCCGCGTCGGATTTACCTATGTAAATTTACATAAAGAACATCCAGAACGTTTGATAAGTTCGCTAATGGGGACTGTCGCAAATACACCGCTTGAAAGAATATCCGTTGTCTTCCGTGATGACTCGCCTGAAGACAATCACACGCGGGCGTTCACAGATTTTCGTGCTTATGATCCGGACAGACATAACGATCATATCCAAGCCGGTGTCGGTGCAGCTTTCAAAAGCATGAAGATTACAATTGTTACACAAGGATTTGAAAAATTATCCTTTGCAGCTATAGTGAAAGGCGTTGAACCCGCCCTTCTACCTGAGATGACGCACCGATTCGAGGTTTTCGCTGACGAACTTGTTCCGGTTGATCACGCCGGAGGGACTTCTGAAATACGCGATTCCGTTGACGGAAAGTGGAAAATTGTCAATGGTTTCAATAAAATGAAGTACGATCTTAACCTGACTGACGATAAGATTAACATTGACCCGCGAACAATCAAATCCGTTGTATTTGACATGGTGGTTGCAGGCGATTATAATATCGCGGTTATCGGTTTTAGTGAAGCGAATAGAGCAGAGGAAAGTCCTGACCTTCAAGAATGGATTAAAACCACGGATGGGCGCATTCAGATGCCGTATCGCGACATAATTCAGGCACCGGGGAATTACGGGCAATCGCCGGATTATATCAAAAACAGGAAAAAACTTGTAGATAATCCGACGCAATGGAAACGGGAAGGGAGACCTCGGAAAGTCCGATATCGCTATGGTGCCGCCCGGGCAGCAACGCTCTATGGACTTGACCTTGAAGGAACTGTCAGCAATGTTTTCGTCAGGGCACACTACTCTATTAATGGTAAATACAAGCAGTACCCGACTATTCCGAAAGATAAAATAGGGTTCAGTCGAACCCAAACGACTATTCAAGGTCCAGATGGTGAGGAAGAAACAGGGGTCTTTATTGATTTTCTCAGCGGTCTCCCAGTAGATGCAAATGGTATCCCCACTTACTCGGAAACTGAAGGCGAACGTTTTGAAGCTTTTTTAGGCGGGGACGGAACAGATGAAAATGGCGACGGAAAACTCGGTAGAGAAACGGCATGGTTCGTTCAACTTAAGTCTCGCTTTGGCAAACTCCACTTAGAGGCGGTCTTGTATCATATTGATCCAGGCTATACAACTAACTATCTGAATTTCGGGGCACATCCGAACCGCGGGCAAATTTATACGCTTGAAAGGCGACCGGGTGTGCCTTTGGTAGAAGACGAACTCCCGGAAGAGCAAATTCCGTGGGACGCAATCAATTATACGCTGGTTGAGGATGACGATGATGACAATGACTTGCCCGATAGCATTAATTTCAATAGCGTAATTCCACACGCTGATGACCGAGATCAGAACGGGATATTAGACTATCAAGAAGATTTTCTCATCTTTGATGCTGACCCGCCTGTGTTTACCAACCCTATTGATCTAAACAATAACGGTACCATTGATACCATTGAGGATGACTTTGAACCGGAATATGAATACGGGATAGACCGCCAGGGGTATCACCTTAAAGCGAAATATAATCTGCTTGATAACCTGACTGTCCAAATGGGTTGGTTAAACGAAAGCGAAATTTCAAGTCGGCGTAAAAATAACGCCAAATACATACATGTCACGTACAAACGCGACATCCCCGATTTTGGCAGCTTTGATTTCCAAAATCGATTCGTACGCGCGCAGGATGATATTCCGGATTACACAATTGTTTTGCCTGTTGGAGAATTGGAGCCAATCCACATTAATGACGAACTTGATTTTTACAACGCACGGGTGAATACAACAACCCTTCAATGCATCTATACCGCAGTATCAAACTTGACCCTTGAAGCCAAATTGTTCCTTCTCATGCAAAAACAGTTTGAACAAGATGCAGAAAAGGCACTTTTCAAGGATGTTGAATACGATCCGGCATCAGAAAACTTTAAACCTGATGAACGCGTTGACTTTATGGTGCCAATTGAACAGGTCCGCGCTGACAATCCTGGACGTATTTATCCCTTCTATCCCGATCACGGAATTAACGCACTTGACCCGACTGACACCGGTTTAATCTATAACGCTGCGAATTGGAAAAAACGCCGTTACCCCAAACGGAACATCCGTAATCAGCTCACTATTCTGAAGGCGAGATACAAGATTCCGCTTGTAAAACTCCCGTATGTCAACAAAATTGCTGAAGATTTAACGCTGACACCTATGGTTAAGTACGTCTGGGACCGCGCTTTTGATCGAACTGCCGAAGAAATTCTAAAAACACTCAACCCAGACCTGTTCCTGCCAACCGACGATCAACCGATTGAATATTTGCGATTCAATCGTCGAAGTCGAGAGGATATTCTCGGTGTCCGTCTCGATTATCAGTTTACGCAGCGGTTAAGTATCATTGGCGGATTCCAGTATCGGAAATTTACGAATCGGGATAAAAACTTCAGGAACTACCTACAAACCTTCCCAGCGGACACTCGCGTGCCAAACCTGTACCGTTCTGACTTGCGAACCCGTATTTTTGAAACGCAAATCATCAGCAGGGGCAGTTGGCTCGGCTTCTATATCATCATTCTTTCAGGTCACCGGAGAACTACGAATCTATTTCAACGGAAAACAAGTAATACAACGTTTGTTCGAGCCATGATGGGTTTCTAATGACAATCGGCTGATTGCTATCGCTGGTGTGAAGGGAACAGCGTCCCTAACAAACGGGTTACCGAACTGTTGACTGTCGGGGCAATGTGTAATTGATTCTGTAGATATGCTCCATAGGGTGTAATGACCCCCAAAATGAACCGGGTGATCGTGTCATCGTCCGTAGAAAGACAAATTCCAGTCGCCTCTGAGACCTCTTCTGATACGCGAATTTCACCATCTTTGATAATAAGACTTGCCCGATGTTCCGAACCTTTGATGCTGATTGTCCCTTGCCAACCTTTGTAATCATCGCTCTCATTCAGTCGCTTCAAAAGTAGTGGGGAAAGTTCGCCAAGTAGCATCGGCAAATTAACGATCTTGAACATCCATACCCAACCTGCATCTTCCGACGTGTACCCAAAATTGTGGAACAGCATTCTCGCATAACTGTTTTCCGCCTCTCCTTCAAATCCCCATTTTATTTTTTTATATTCACGTTTCACCAATTCGTTATGTAACGCGCAGAGCATCGCTGCACCGACATCCTCAAGGAAACCTTCCGGGTGTTTGGAATCTTCAGGTGGTTGGGTTTTAAGACAGAATTCGGTGATTGAGACATTCTTTTCCTTCTCAAAACACTGCGCTTGCACATACCCAAACAGTTCTCTATCCTTCTCTGCGAGATAAATCAACCGAGTTTCTGTCGTTCTACGCCTCTCGGCATGTCTCGGTCTAAGGGCTACCTGGTCCACATAAAATGCGTTGCACACGCTTGCCATCGCAACTTCATCCCCATGTCTATAGGGACGGACGACTAAGTCCTCAACGACCTTTGTCTGTTCGTCCCGCAACGCTTTGGTGAATTGTCGCCCTAATAACCCATCAACGAACCCAAAATTCCTGTACATGCCATGGGCGTTATTATCTGTACCGGTGTGAAGAGAGATACAAGAGTACCGGCGAACGAGTTCATGCGACATCGACGCACCGAATGCCCGCCGCGCGATTCCCTTTCGGCGATACTTTGGCGTGGTATGCACCCAACTCACATAAGTACCTGGAGCGTGCGTGTTGTGAGGGAAATGGTGTGTATGGAGAATTACATTGCAAATGGCAACGCGATCGTCTGCAATGATCGGATAGTGATATAATTCCGCATTGCGTTTGACATCCATTGTTAAAAGACGTGTTCCATTTTCGTCTGTGAGTTTTTTGTATGAGAACGCTTCGGCGGCTGGATGCCCAATTTTGGCAAGTAGGTATCCAGTTTCAAGTTGGTATCTGTGATCATGATGCGGCGCAATCTCCGCGAGCCGATCCGCGATTTCGCCACCTCGACTATTATGAACCAACATCAGAACCGTCATCGCCACAAGTCCATCATCTCCCGTTTCAACTGTTAGTGCTTCAAGCACTTTCACCGCTCGGTCATCGCAGCTCCTGATCAGTTTCGCCGCTGCAATCAGTCGTTCATATCTGTCCGCCGTGTGTAGGGGCGAGGTTGCCTCGTCCCTACACGCCGAAATCTGATGCTCAGCGTCGTCAGTGATTTCAAGAAGGCTATCAATTGCATCGATCCTGTCGCTTGTATCTATGCTTGTGTCACGAATTATTGTGTTGAGGTATCCACGAATCTCCGCCGCAAATTCGTCGCTGTCATTCGGTAACAATGGAAGCGGATGGACGGTCGTACCATTCTCTTCAAACCATGGAAATAGGTCTTCACCGACTGCTCGGCTGAGGTAGTAGATCTGTCGATTCACCCGTGAGAAGGTTGGGTGGGGCATATTCTCTTCTGTGTCGCTATCCTTTTCGGAGAATACCTCAGTGAGTCGGACAAACAGCTCGTCTCCATATTTCTCAAGGAGTACCTTCAGTATCCAAATCGGCTTGCGAGAGCGTTGTTCGTAAATCTTAGCGACATCAACCAGCTTCTCGTCAGCATTTTCATGAAATTGCCGCTCGGCTTCGGCGACCATCATCGCCGCTTCTCGCTCAAATCCGAGCAATTTCATTGCCCAGATACCAAAGAAGAATTGGTAGCCGTCAAAAAGAACATCCGATGCCTTCCCAAACGGCGTTTTCTCAGCGAGCAACCCACTCGCCTCAACACCGAGCGAATAGGCAAGTCTTGCAGGGTTGACACATGCCCCGATTGTCATGACCGAATCCTCCCAATTGGAGCCGTATTTATGAACACACGACGGAATTAAATCGATTTTCCAATCAATTTTCTCACTGTCAGGGAATTTTGAGAGCATCTCCTCCGCCAGTTTTTTAGCAAATGCCATACACGTATCCACACGGTCCTCGACGAAGCGCGTATAGAAAACCTTGATCTTGCCGTCCTCTCTGACCTGTTCGTCGATCGGAATTTCATCGGGAATCGTCTGTGTATCCATTGTCAAAGAAGGTTTTTGCTGGGGTGTTTCTTCGCGGTTGGTTCCCAACCAATCGATGAATCGCCCAGATACAGGGTGGTTTTCCCATTGAAAGAGTTGTGTGTTGATTAACAGGACGCGTCCTGATCCAAAATCGAGACATGCCCCAACAGGTTCTTTCGTCTCGCAGTGTTCAAGGAAAACGCCACCCTCCGCAGGGATATCAAGGATACCGCAATACGTGAGACCCAGGTCGTCAATTCCCAATCCATCGGTAATTTCGTGGTTAGTGAAGCAGAGGTCTTTCTTTGCATAGCCGCGCAAAGGATTCGCGTCGGTATCCATTTCGCCTTGTCCTTCGGGTAATGGGAGAAATTGTGCACCGAAAAGAGAGGCAACCTGATTAATCCCTAATTCCGAGATCGGCTCACGGACATCTCGCTCGAACCGGCTTGTGCTGGCGGATAAAAACAGCCCGCCACCATTTTCCACAAACTCGTGGATCAATTGGAGTTCTGCATTGGTGTATTTTAGCGCGGTGCTGTTGCAAATTGTCAGTACATCATAATTTTTTAGCACTGCTTCACTGAGATACTCTCGGTTGTTAGTAGTTTGATAGATGTTGTCCGGTTCAATTCGTATCAATCCGTTTGACCAACCGGTATCGCGTGAAGTATCAACTAAAATCTGAATTCGTTCTTTTGTCATCTGTTTATTTCCTATTCATCAAATGGGTCGTTGGTTCACTTATTAGGTTCGTCTTGGGGTTGGATTTTGGGGTTCAAATTTTGCTTCGGTATCGTGATAATCAATTCCCTCTTTATTCAACTATATCTACAGCATTTTCTTCAACTTTTTTGTTGCACTCTGACTTTGAAGTTGCTATGATAGGTATAAACCAGCACACTTTTTTCGCAAACTTCGGAGATACGCATGAACAACTATCGTATAGCAATTATCGGCTTGGGCGGCATGGGTGGAGCACATGCCGAGGCAGTGCAGTTAGAGGCAAACTGCGAACTCGTCGCTGGGGCGGAAATCAACCCAGAACGTGCGGAAGCATGGGGTGAGCGGTTCGGGGTCAATGCCATCTATAACGACTACGAAAAGATGCTTGACGAACAACAGCCCGATATTGTGATCGTTCCAACGCAGGCACCGATGCACCACCCGCCAACAATAGCAGCGGCACAGCGCGGTATCCATGTTTTCTGTGAGAAGCCGACTGCTCTCAACCTGATTGAAGCCGACGAAATGGTTGAAACCTGTGACGAGTATCACGTCAAGTTTGCCATTAACCACATCAAGCGTGCCAGCCCTTACAATCGTCACGTGCTTTCGTTGATCGAAAAAGGCGAAATCGGGGATGTTGTGCTGCTGAAGGCAACGGATAAAGGCGGACGCAAGGTAGGCAACTCGCTGATGGAGATGGGCACGCACCTTTATGATTGGTTGCGTCTCTTTGCCGGCGATGTCGAGTGGACGCATGCGCACCTCGTGCAGATGGATGGACGCGAATCAACCGTTGATGACATCAAACATACCCAAGAGGTCCATCCACATGACCGGGATGCAGGACTTGTGCTTGGAGAACGGGGACACGCTGCTTTCCGCTTTAAGAATGGCATCCATGCCGATGTGCAGTTCCTCGCACAACCCCAGACAAACGATAACGCTTACGGTATTGACATCATCGGTACCGAGGGCAGAATTGCTATCCGAGAGAGCGTCGGTACAACGATGTTTATTCACAAAGGACAACATAAGACCCCCGCAGAAGCGTGGGAACCGGTACATCTACCCGCTGAGGACCTTGACGAGCAAGGTAACCCACGAGACAAGGCATCAATACGGTTGTTATTGCAACGCCTCATGCTACGCGACCTGATTGAAGCGATTGAGGAGGACCGGGATCCATTCGCCAGCGGCAGGGACGGTCGGGATTGCCTCGAAATGATCCATGCGACGTGGGAATCACATCGTCAGCAGGCTCGGGTGCCTATGCCACTCACACCACGCGAACACCCGCTTGAACGGTGGAAAAGAGAAGAAAGTAATTGAAAACAGCGAACTGATACCTCGCCAGCAAGGAGCGATTTATGCAACGTTTGGATATTCTTCATCCGTCGATTGACAATTATCTACTCGACATTATCCCTGAACGCGATGAAGTGCTTACGGAGATGGAAGCACACGCACGCGCAAACCGCTTTCCGATTGTGGGACCACTCGTCGGGCGTGTTTTGCATCAATTGGTGCTGCTCACCAATCCGACGCGGATTTTTGAGATGGGCTCAGGTTTTGGTTATTCAGCGTATTGGATGGCGAAAGCACTGCAAAAACCGGAAGCCTCTATTATCTGTACCGACGGTTCACAGGAGAACGCTGATCGTGCAGCAGGTTATCTTGCACGCGGCGGTATCGCAGACCGCATCGATTATCGGGTTGGTAATGCGCTCGAAATTATTGACGAAACCGAAGGCGATTTTGACATCATCTACAACGACATCGACAAAGACGGATATCCCGAAGCGTTCCAAAAAGCAATTCCACGACTTAGGAGTGGCGGGTTGTTTATTACAGATAACATGATCTGGGGTGGGCGCGTTGTCACACAGGAACCCGGCAGCAACCCACCAGAAGGACTTGATGAACGGGAACAGTGGTTTCACGCCGCGACGATTGGTGTTAAGGAGTTGACTCGGCTTCTCTATAGTTCACCTGATGTGTTCACAACGATCATTCCGCTCCGGGACGGTGTTTCGGTTGCAGTAAAACGTTAATTCGTCTTTTCATTGGTGTGATTTTCGTCCGCTATTTCTATAAAATCTACATTATGAGGGAAAAATGAGTAAACGCAAATCTATTTTTGGACCTTCTAAAGACGAAATTTGGGGACAGATTGCCGCGGATATAGACGGTGAATTTATTGAGGGTGGCTTTTGGGGCAAGGACGTTCTTATTTACAAACACGGTGAATGGCAGATTCTACTTGATACTTATACCGTTTCAACCGGAACAACCACTATCATATGCACTCGGATGCGCGCACCGTTTATAAACAAGGATGGACTCTATTTCCAGATCTTTCGTGAAGGATTTTTCAGTTCAATTCGCAAATTTTTCGGTATGCAGGACATAGAAATAGGGGATCCGTTTTTTGATAAGCAGTTTGTCATCAAAGGCAACAATCCAGAGAAAATCAAATTGTTACTCGCGGATGACAGAATAAAGGAATTGTGTCAAACACAGCCAAGGATTCATCTCAGGATCAAGGATGATGAAGGACGGTTCGGTTCTGACTTCCCTGAAGGTGTTGATGAATTGTATTTTGAATGCGTCGGTGTTATCAAAGAGACAGCGTTACTAAAAGCACTGTTCGGACTGTTCTGCCTGATTTTACAGCGTCTCGTTCAAATAGACTCGGCGTATGCAGATGATCCGCAAGTTATATTGAAGTAGTGGTGGTTGGTAAACCGCACCTACTTCGGTTTTGTCGGTTTCAAGTGTTGCTCAAGGAAAACTTTCGTCAATTCTGGAACCTTTGGATCCCTAAACCAGCCGTGACCGCCGCCTTCCACCCTATAGAATGTGACCGATACACCCGCTTTTTCTAACGCGTCCTTCAACAACACACTCTGATGATACGGAACAAGTTTGTCTTGATCTCCGTGGATAATCAGAAAAGGCGGATCGTCTGCGGACACATAAGTGATTGGATTTGCTTTCGCGACGCGATCCTTATGTTCTTGAATCGGACCCCCTACCAATTGAGATTCAGGAGAGTCAGGGGTATCATGCACCAGTCCTTCAGGCAGGCGGTGTGCATCCATCTGAAGGAAATCGGTGGGACCATAGTAATCGACTACCCCTTGGACTCGACTGGATACTTCCAAGTTTTCTCCCACCTCAAACGCCTCTACGTCGCCAGTTGTACCGAGCATAGCAACAAGGTGTCCACCGGCAGATGAACCCCACGCTGCAAAACGATTTGGGTCAAGGCAGTAAGTCTCCGCATTGGCGCGCAGCCACCGAACAGCAGCTTTCACATCCTCAATTTGCGCAGGAAAGATAGCGTGCTGGCTCAAGCGATAGTTAATACTCGCCCCTGCATAGCCAGCATTGAGATATGCCATTGGGACGTAATGCTTCTTGTTTCCGCCACGCCAGGCTCCCCCGTGTACCCAGATAACAAGTGGTAAGTTTTTTCCGGTGTCTGGCACATAGAGGTCTAATTTCTGTCGTTCATGTCCATCCGTAACATAAGCAATGTCCCGATAAGCTGTTATACCTTCGGGGACTTTCATAGCCTCCGTGGATCTTCGACGCTGTGCCAGTACCAAGGTTGTGGCTACAAAAAACAAAATCAAGATAAGTATTTCTATAATCTGCATCGCTGGCTTTCTCATTGACTTTCTTCTCCGTTATCGGGGGTTTCATCTATTTTCTACTCGGCTGATTCGGATGGTTTTGCGTCTTCGGCAATCATCACCTCAAGTTCATCTCTCAAGCCTTGGATCTGAGAAATCTTTTCCGCCATTTTATCAAACATCTGCTGTTTGGATTTGATGCCTTCACCAATGAGGAATGCTGTCGCTTCAGAACGGCTGTTAAACTGTCCTGATTCCACAAGTTCGTCAATCCGACTGAGATTTTCCTCATCGACCCTGACCATAACCACATTATTCCGTCTTCGTGGTTCTCTTGGATGCCGCGGGCCACGTCGCCCACGTTGCCTTCTGCCTTGTTGTCTTGGATTCAATTCTGGCATTGTAAATCTCCTCTTTCTCTAAAAATACAGTTAATTTAATTACATGTAATCATTATACAACATTACATAATAGGTTGTCAAATTAAAATTTCATTTGTGGATTATCAGTTCTTCGTCCATTCAGAAAAACCGTGTGCAGTATGTCTAATATGGACGGGAAAATGCTGAAAAGATACAACGAAATATCTCTTGTGTATGGTCCCTTTCAATCTGAACTTTTAACAAAATATTTACACACGTTTTGCGATTTCACGATTTCGTGCAGGGTCATTCAATTGTCCGTTTTTGGTGTTGTCCTTTTCGCAGGCGATAACACTTAATATATGTTATGTTTTTTAAAAAACCGCTGAAATTTTCGCAGCCTGTCGCAGCCTATCGCAGCGTTTCGCACCGGATCCTGGAAAAAAAGACGTCCAATCCAATAATTCCTTAAAATTGAATGGTCCTGTGATTTCGTTATCAGAAGATTGACATCGGTTGAAATTTGCGGTATAATAGTTTGCGTAAGTTAAACCAACGAGAACAGATTATCGAAATAAGGAGATCCATCCAGATGGCTGCGATGAAATGTGGCAGGTGCGGTTCTGAGAATATCATGCCCAACTTACGGATTCGGGATCGCTACGATGCTGGCGTAGGACAAGATTTGGAAGTTGAGGTACAGGGTAACCCGGATGCCTTGATTTTCAAGCAGGCTCACAGAGAGGCACTAAGGGCGACTGTCTGTGGTGAGTGTGGTAACGTTGGTCTCTCTGTTGAGAATCCACAGCGGCTATGGAAAGTCTATACCGAACGAGGAAATTCGTAGAATGGTCTTCTGCCCCGGTTTGACGGTTGACGTTCCAGCGCGGTCATAAACCGCACCCACATATTTAGGGAGGAGAGATGGTATCAAGCGAACCGGACTTCAAACGTTTGGTCTTTATTATCATTGATGGGGCACCCTACGAAATCTTTAAAGCGTTGATTGAAAACGGTGACCTGCCAAACATCAAGAAGTACGTCGTAGATCGCGGTAGTCTGAACAAAGGGATTTCTGCCTTCCCTTCAACAACGGGACCTGCCTTTATCCCATTTTTTATGGGGTTGTATCCGGGTACAGTTAATATCCCGGGGATTCGGTGGCTATCCAAATCAAATTTTCAACTCCCACACCGCTTCAAACGACCCGGCATCTGCAGTTATATGGGACTTGATGGACTGCGTTTTGAAGCCGACTTGCCCCCTAATTCTCCTACTTTATTTAATTTCTTCTCACCCGTAAGTAACATCTACAACCTACTTGCCCGCGGGTGTCCACCCGCTAAAAATCTGACGCGCTGGATTAAACCGTTTCTCTATACCTACGCCCATTTTTCGCATCGATGGCGGTTCGTCAACCAGATTGCAATTCGCCAGTTACACAAAGCCGCTGAAACAGGTGACCAGTTTATCACGTGCCTTTTTCCCGCAGTCGATACTTTTTCTCACCTCACAGAGATACAATCGCCACAGGTGCTCCAAACTTACCGAGAGATAGACGCTGCGATTGGTAAACTTGTTGACATTTTGCAAAAGGCGAATACGCTTGAAGATACACTTATTCTAATTACCAGCGACCACGGGATGAGCGACACACATACGCACATTGATATCCCACAGCGTTTAGATGACGGCGGTTGGCGGTGTTTGCACTATCCCAAAGTTTGGCGGCAAGGCACCGTATCCGCCAGCATGGTCTCAGGAAATGGGATGACGCATCTCTATTTTAAAAACAGTTCGGGTAAAAAAGGATGGGGGGAACGAACACCTTTCGAGAAACTCTACCGAATGGGCATCATTGGTTCTCTGATTGAGCTAGAAGGATTGGGATTCGTCGCGGGACAGAGTGATACAGGAAACATCATCGTCCAAAGCCGAACTGGACAAGCGAAAATCTCTTGTCACTCACTGGGTACGGATCACGGAAACCCACAAACTGTAGCGAATTCTATTGAATGTGCAGACGCGCTACGTTTCTCTTACGAGTTTGCTGGAACAGACCCACTCGGATACGGTGTCCTCTACAAAAGTCTGTCCTCACGAGAAGCACTTCGAGAAACTTACGACAGTTCGTATCCCGATGGTATCGTTCAATTGTGGCAGATTTTCAACAGTGAACGAACCGGTGACCTTACCTTAAGTGCTGAGAGCGGTTACGATTTACGCGCCCGCTATGAAATACCAAGGCATCACGCTACACACGGCGCGTTAATTGCGGAGCACATGCACATCCCGCTTGCGACGAATTATCCAATTGCAGAGCAGTGTATCCGTTCTGTTGATGTCTTTCCAACAGTGTTGAGCCTCTGTGGACGCAACGTGGCGGCGCATCATATTGATGGTCGGATCGTCAAATAAACTGTAGCAATTTGAATGTAAATCAGAAATAGTTTGTGTTTTATGGTACGCTTTCCGACCTTACCAATTCCGTTCCCGTTTTAGGCAAGCTTCCTACCAATATTTTTCATAAGAATTCTACTTTTTTGCAGAATTATGTACGCTTTTATTGCTAAGTCGCGTCACTATATACCAAACAAAGCACTACAATCTATAGCAAATGGAAGATTGCTATCTCTCCAACGTTTGACTTTATCGGCAATTTCCGATCACTGCCTCTGAGAGAGGTGAACAATATGTTACGGTTTACTATCCAGTCGATGGTTCCAAGGCTGTTTCGCGTTCTTTGTGCTTGTTGTCGGCGGTAGCCTGCTGTATTCCTGGCACGTTATCCGGACGACAGAAAGCGACATAGCACAACACGACCGATTTACGCAGGTACTTGAGAAACCGAGCGAGGTAGAATCACTTGAATCCCCGTGAGTTTCTTGACTGGACACCGCAACTTTAGCATGAAGCTGTTTTAATTTTTACAACTAAAAGAACCGCTCTCTAGGCTTAGGATCGATCAGTAAGTAGACATAATAGATGGATCAGCGTGATAAGCGAGAAGAAAAAGTGGGAACTGGTAAACTTGTTGAGAGGAATACATGATACTAACAACACTCATCCGCCGAGAGCTCCTTGACAATCTAATGACGTTCCGATTTGCAGCAGCTGTTCTCATTATGCTGCTGCTTGTTGTTGCAAGTACCATTGTGCTGATTAAGGATTATGATCGGCGGTTAGCAAGTTACAGTGCTGCTGTTAAATCGAATCACGAGCAAATGCAGGAAAGAGATACCTATTCGGGGGTAAGTTGGGATGTTGTCCGTCCACCTAATCTGTTGAGTATTTTCAATGTTGGCTTGGATAAGCGGTTGAATAACGAAGTATTTGTATTTTATAGTTATGTGCCCACACTGTGGGATGGTCAGAAGTATGGATCAACGAATCCATTTCTGAATCTCTTCTCATCCATTGATATTACCTTTATCTTTGAGGTGGTTTTGAGCCTTATGGCACTTATTTTTGCCTACGATGCACTTGCCGGGGAGCGTGAGCGCGGCACATTGCGTCTTGTCCTAATGCATCCGGTGAGTCGTGCTAAAATCTTATTGGCGAAATACATTAGCGCAATGATATGTTTGCTGGTGCCGCTTTTGATAAGTCTTCTCTTAGTTGTGATATTGCTAATGACATCGTCCATTGTATCACTAAAGGTTGATGATTTTCTTCGTATTGGTGGGATTGTCTTGAGTTCAATTGCGTATCTTTCGGTTTTCTACCTCAGCGGTATGTTGATTTCAGTAATGGCCCGCAGAACAGGTACTGCGCTAATGCTTGCGATGTTTGTCTGGGGATTTTTGGTATTGGTATATCCGAATGTGATTCTTGTTGCGATTAATCCCGCGCAGCCTTCCCAAGACCGTCTGGAATCTGCTTTTAATCAGATTGAACAGATATGGGAGGCATTCGACCGAGAACGTAAGGACTACCTTGCCAATGATCCAATTCAAGGGGAAGATCCACATTTTGGTATAGTAGGGGAAGATCCGCATTTTGGTATGGTAGGTGGTTCAGGTTTCAACTATGAGCATTGGCATAAAATACAATCAACACTTCTATACACCTATCTTGCTGGTTCAAACATAGAGAAGCTTGATGATAAATTTGAAGCACGGGTGCCGCACGTGCAGAACTATTACCGCTTCACGGTGCCAAAGACCATCGACACCGCGGAACGTGCGTGGCTTGTGCGAAAACAGGTACTTGAATCTGTTTTCGTTCAGCCAGCGATAGTTGATCGCATCTTTTTGAGGTTCTCGCCAGTCGGGATGTATGACGCTGCGACGCAAGCGTGGGCGGGTACAGACCTATTTGGACTCAGAGATTTTTACGAGGCGACGCGAAAGTACCGGAGGACTGTGGTTGACTATCTCTACGATATAAACGCGTTCGGGGATCGACGGTGGTTTTCTGCTGACAAGGGATCGGTGGATTGGGAAAATTTTCCTCAGTTTTCTTTTCAGAGAAGTGGTGTGGATATAAATGCGATGCGAGCACTACCCGATTTACTCCTGCTGTTCATGATGAACTTAATTCTCTTTATAGTAATACTTTTGGTTTTCCAAAGGAGTAAAGTGTAAGATGGCTGTCAGTGATCAGCCATCAGTATGTAAGTAGGTACCTCTCACTTGAATACCACAAGGCTTCTTGTTGACTCCTAATTGCTGACAACCGAGAACTAAGATATGATTTGGCATATTACAAAACGTGAACTGTATGACAACCTTAATAGCCTCCGATTTGCACTTGCGACAGCATTGCTTTTCGTTTTGATGTTGATTAACGCGATGATCCATATCGAGGAACACCCTGTGCGTATGCAGAAATATCATGATGCTACCACAAAATCTCTAAATACCTTAAGATCTCGGACGGATTTATTTAGCATTGCGCAAGAAGGCCCCGGATATCTTTACAAAAAGCCGTCTCCACTCTATTTTT